>NZ_JACJQW010000027.1:0-117291 GCF_014696905.1 Nostoc sp. FACHB-190 | reverse complement strand
TTTCTTGCTATGCCCCATTGGTGAAATTTTTATTTTTTACAGGAACTAGACCAGGAGAAGCATTTGCGCTGACTTGGGGAGATATCAGCAATGACTGTTGCCGGATCAACATTAATAAGTCTTGCAATGTTCACAGAATCCGCAAGGGAACAAAAAACGGCAAGAAGAGAGTATTCCCCAGCGAGCCAGGGTCAAAACTCCAACGGATGTTATTAAACCACCGTCCCGAATCATACAATCCCTCTGATTTGGTGTTTCTGAGTAAAGCTGGTAGTCCAATGAACAGTGGCGTAATGTTTAGCTTCTGGCATGAGTGGAAATCGAACCGAGGAGAAAAAACTTACAAATACCCTGGTGTAGTCAAGTCATTGGCTGATGAAGGTCATATTCCGTACCTGAAACCCTACTCTACTCGCCATACTTTTGCCACCTGGGCAATTAGCAGTGGTATCAGTCCCGATAAAGTAGCCTTGTGGATTGGGGACACCGTAGAGACTGTTTTGAAATACTACTGCCATCCAGAAATAGTTAGTGCTGAGTGTCCAGACTTTTGATTTTGCTACTCAAATGCTACTCAAAACGGTAGCCTTAAGGTGGCAGTTTAATTCACTCCCACAATCATTATGTTGCCTAAACCCAAGCGATATTGGACACCACAGCACTGGGCAAGTTGGAAGCCATTTGGTATTGGCGAACAGTATCCCAATAACTATTGGGAGGTATTTCGGGCGATTTGGCTGTCACGGCATAAATTACCTTATGCGTGGAATATTCTCAATCAAGGTGTGTGTGATGGCTGTGCTTTAGGCACAACAGGAATGAAGGATTGGACATTAGATGGGATTCATCTCTGCAATGTGCGGTTGCGGTTGTTGCAGATGAATACAATGTCAGCGTTAGATCCCCAGATCCTAGCAGATGTATCGCCATTACAAACACAAAAAACTTCCCAACTCCGGGATTTGGGGCGACTTCCTTACCCGATGATGCGCCAACGTGGAGAAAAAGGTTTTCGTCGTCTTAGTTGGGATGAAGCTTTAGATTTCATTGCCCATCGTATCCGCGCCACCACACCAGACAGGCTAAGTTTTTATATTACTAGTCGCGGTACGGTCAACGAAACTTATTATGTGACTCAAAAAGCTGTCCGAGCAATGGGTAGTAATAATATTGACAATGCCGCCCGGATTTGTCATTCTCCGAGTACCGCCGCCTTAAAAACATCTTTAGGCGCGGGGGCGACAACTTGTTCTTATAAAGACTGGATAGGTACGGATTTATTAGTGTTTATTGGTTCTAATGTCGCCAATAATCAACCAGTTACCGTCAAGTATCTTCACTACGCCAAAAAAGCCGGCACCAAAATTGTGGTGATTAATACCTATCGAGAACCAGGAATGGAACGCTATTGGGTTCCTTCAATTGTGGAAAGTGCTTTGTTTGGGACTAAATTTGCCGAAGATTTCTTTTTGGTAAATACTGGCGGTGATATGGCATTTTTGAATGGAACCGTCAAGCATTTGATTGCTTATGGATGGGTCGACAAGTCATTTATCGACAGTTACACCACAGGTTTTGCAGAACTCCAAGCATCTCTAGAACAACAATCTTGGGAAGAATTAGAAAGGCTTTCCGGCGCATCTCGCTATGAAATGCAAGCCTTTGCCCAAATCATTGCAGCTGCTAATAAAGCGGTGTTTGTCTGGAGTATGGGCATTACGCAGCATGAATGCGGTGAAGATAATGTCCGCAGTATTATCAATTTGGCACTGACTAAAGGTTTTGTTGGGCGAGAAGGTTGTGGTTTAATGCCTATTCGTGGTCACTCTGGGGTGCAAGGTGGTGCAGAGATGGGATGTTACGCCACGGTGTTTCCTGGTGGTAAACCGATTAATTCAGAAAATGCTGCTGATTTAAGTCAAAAATGGGGCTTTGATGTACCAAGTACCAGAGGTTTAATTGCACCGGAAATGATTGATGCTGCTTACGACAAGCAATTAGATGTGTTGTTTTCTGTGGGCGGGAATTTTTTAGAGGTTCTACCAGAACCAGATTATGTGGAAGGTGCTTTGCAAACTATACCTCTGCGGGTACATGCTGATATTGTGTTATCTAGCCAAATGTTAGTGGAACCAGCAGATACCGTAATTTTATTACCTGCAACCACTCGCTATGAAGTACCGGGGGGTGTGACGGAAACTTCTACAGAACGGCGAATCATTTTCAGCCCAGAAATTCCTGGCCCCCGTATTGGTGAGGCGCTACCAGAATGGGAGGTGTTTGTGGAATTAGCAAAACGGGTGCGTCCAGATTTGGCAGAAAAGATTCATTTTGAGAATACGGCGGCGATTCGGGAAGAAATTGCTCAAGTTGTGCCATTATACGCTGGGATGCAACACTTACAGCAGGCGGGCGACCAGTTTCAATATGGTGGTTCGCATTTGTGCTTTGGCTGGAATTTTGCCACAGCTGACGGGAAGGCACACTTTACAGTTTTATCGCCTGCACAAAAGGAAATACCAGAAGGCTGCTTTTTGGTAGCGACACGTCGGGGTAAGCAGTTTAATAGTATGGTGCAAGAACGCAAAGATGCCATTACTGGGGCTTTGCGCGAGGCGGTGTTAATGAATGCGGTTGATGCTGCTAAGTTGAATTTAAAAGATGGAGATCAGGTCATTTTAAAAAATGAATTGAGTGAGTTAACTGGCAGAATTTATCTAGCACCAATTCAGAAAGGAAATTTACAAGTTCATTGGCCAGAAGGGAATGTATTGCTTGATAAAAGTAAGCGATCGCTCGAAGGAGTCCCAGATTACAATGCTGTCGTAAGGCTGGAAAAACTCACCTAAATTATCTTCCAGAAAATTAATATGTTAGGAGCGATCGCAGGTGATATCATCGGTTCGGTATATGAAGTTAACAATATTAAAACCAAGGATTTTCCCTTATTCGATAGGCAATGTCGTTTCACCGATGATACTGTGCTAACTGTCGCAGTAGCGGAAATGATTCTCGATGGTGCAGACTCACTCGACAGTAGTCAATACATCGAGCAGTTTAAGTCTTATTTCCGCCGCTATCCCTACGCTGGTTATGGCAGTACTTTTAGAAGTTGGGCAAACTCTAACGATAGTCAGCCCTACAATAGTTGGGGTAACGGTTCGGCAATGCGCGTTAGTCCCATCGGCTTTGCTTTGCATGACTTAGATACTGTCCTGGAAGCCGCTAAAAGTTGTGCTGCTGTGACTCATAATCATCCTGAAGGTATCAAAGGCGCTCAAGCCACAGCCGCAGCTATATTTCTAGCTCGCACAGGTGCTGATAAACCAGCAATTAAAGCTTATTTGCAAACTACCTTTGATTACGATTTAGAAATTACCCTGGACGAAATTCGACCAAATTACAAGTTTGATGTTTCTTGTCAAGGTTCCGTTCCCCAAGCAATTATCGCCTTTTTAGAATCAACTGATTACGAAGATGCAATTCGGAATGCAATTTCTTTAGGTGGTGACAGTGACACCATTGCTTGTATTGCAGGTGGTATTGCTCAAGCATATTATCATGGCTTACCCCCTGCGATCGCTGACCAAGCACTATCTCATTTAAATGATCATTTATATACAATTACTCAAAGGTTTATGTTGCAGTACTGTAACTAGTGCAACAAGGCTGAAGTTCTGACTCAGCACTCAGCCGTAGCTTTTTGAGTTAACAAATACTCATACACTACACACACAGTCAACCAAATTAAACCTGCGGCGTAACCAGCAATCACATCACTAGGCCAATGTACTCCCAAATACAACCGACTAAAACCAATAGCCAAGATTAAGATTACCGTCAAAGTGAAAATCTGCGATCGCCATTGGGGAAATTCTTGGGATAAGGAATAGCCGATGCAACCATACACCACTATTGACACCATTGCATGGCCACTGGGAAAACTGTAATGATTCACATTAATAATGTAATCCCACAATGCCGGACGCGCCCTGACAAACAATTCTTTCAACAGAAAATTTAAGCTGATTCCACCAACTGCTGCCATCCCAAAGGTAGTAGCTTGGAGGTAACGGCGGCGATGCAGCAGAATTGCTTCCCATGTTAAACAAGTCAACAATAGCAGTGGTGGTTCAGCGAGAGAAGTGATACCCACCATAATTTTGTCTAGTAAAGGCGTGTGGAGTTTTTGAATCGCTAATAAAATCTGGGTGTCTAAATTATTGGTGTTTAAGATAGCTGTCCCCAAGGATAAAGCCGAAAAAGCTGCGGCTACGGGGATGATTTGACTCCGCGATTGAGTTATAGCAGCATTTGACTGCACAAATAAAGTAATACTTTTACTGGGAATAAATTCTGGTGCGGTACTGGGAGGTAATTGTTTATGACTTCTTGTGTAGTCTAGAACAATATTTTGTAGCATCCAGGCGATCGCATTTGGACTAAAATCTGGCTGAAACAGTACCAACACATTGCCTGTTAAATGATTTGCATTGGCTTGCAAAATTCCTTCTTGCTGGGGTAATCGCAATTCTAGATATTTTTTGAGAGTTAGAGAATCAAGCAGTCCCTTGACTTTATATCTAGCTCTACCTTGGATAGAAGTATGTAAGGCTCGAATCAAAGAACTTTCCCCCAGAAGACTGCCAAAATCAGTGTTCATGTTTCTGCTTCACAAATTTTTGTACTAGTTAGCAAAGTCAAGAGAACTGAAAAATCCCTTGCTCACATCGTATCAAGCCTTTCCCACTCTTCACGCCTGATCACAATAGTTATCGAAACATAAATTTTGTGGGCAAATTTTGACAAGTAGTTGATAATTGCGTCAAAGTATCATCAGGAGGAAACATGAGTTTCTATCGTAGTCGGAAAATTGTCGCAGCGTTGTTAATCTCAGTATTATTACTGACAACCGCTTGTAGTCCCAAAACCCCAGGACGGTTTGACCAAGCGCAACAAGAAAGTACTAAACAAAAAAGTGGTCAAGCAGTTGCTAAGACTGCTACCCAGGGAAGTGAATTTAACAAGTTATTCCCCAAATCGGGTGGTGGTTACGATAGCGTATTCACCCAAGAGAAAAAAGGCTTTGCAGAAGCCAAGCTGAAAAAAGCTGGTAAAGAAGTAGCGACGCTATCAATTTCAGATACCAGCAGCACCCCAGAAGCAGCTGCCAAATTCTCTAAAAGTACCAAAAAGATTGCTGGATATCCGGCTGTAGAACAAGGAAAAACCGCAACGGCAGTTTTAGTAGGTAAATATCAAGTCAAAGTTATCTCTAAGGGTACAACATTGACAGCCAGCGATCGCGCTGATTGGATTAGTAAATTCAACCTGAGTGGTTTAGCCAAACTTAAATAATCGCTACTCAAAATCTTTAGACACATAGCATTCCATAAGTTAGGACTATGTTTGTGGCTGAAACTCTTGAAACATTGAGTTACTACTCAGCACTTTGGCATAACAATTGCAACCAAGAGAGGAGATTTTTGTGAACAAACCTATTTTTGAATTAGTTGATCAACTACCCACTGGTGGTTTAACTGTATCTGTGTTGAAGGCTTTAGATTTTGCGGCTCCTGGTGAGTGGCAAAATACTGTTGGTTTTGTGAACACCATCAAAACTGTGACTGGTGAAGAAGATGAAAGTTTAATTCAACAAATTGGCGAACGGGCGATTTATCTGTATAATGACCGTTCTCAAGGCTATCAACGCGCAATGTGGCTTTATCAAACAGTTGATGGTACTGATAAAGCCCTCGGTGCAGCAGCTTTAGCCAACAAAGTCGGTGAAACAATTCCGCTTTTGGGTTTTCTCAACTCGATAACTCCCAAACCAGATAAAGCACAAACCATCGATTTGGCTTTAAAAGTAGTAGCTGAATTGGTAGCTTTCTGCCAAATTAATGGCATTCCTGGAGACAGCATCGGCGATTTTGTTGGTGCTTTAGGAGAGTATAGTGGTGAGTCACTCATCCGCTTGGCGGCATTAGTTTGTATTGATGGCATCATACCTTTAGGGCCAGATTTCATTCAGAAAGCACTATCTTTTATCAGTACCCTTAATCCCCAGGAACTATCACAAAATACGACTTTCAACACCATTCAAGATGCAATTCCTGGTAACGGTACTGGCGGTAAACTCGACTTTATTGGTCAAAGTCTTGATTCAGTCAAAGGTTGGATAGGTGGGTTTGTTAGCCAAAATAATTTAACTCAACAAACTGTTACCAGTCACTTGAAAAGTTTTGTAGAGTTCAGCGACGACAAGTTAGATTATTTGGCAGCTTTCTTAGATGTGTCTACCAATTATTATGAGCATACAGGCACACAAACTTTAGCACGTCGTTTAATTGAACGCGCCGTTGCTGAAATTTAGCTAACGTCAATATCAGTCATTAGTTATGGTTATTAACAAATGACCAATGACTAATGACTATTGACCAACTATAGATTTAAATTTTCTGCGATCGCGTTCAAATAAGGCTGAAAAATTACTAAATTTTCCAATTTTTCAAACTTACCTGTTACCGCACCAGGGTCAAAAGCTGTACTAATGATATAAAGTGAATTTCCATCAAAAGCCGCATAACTAATATATTGCTCTTGTAACCCACCTTCAGCTTTAATTCCTGTAAAACCATAGCGGATTCCTGGTAACTGACTAATTGATATTTCTTCTAATGGATGAGTTGTAAAAATCAGTTTATTGCCGTTACTTTTCTGACGGTCTTTACTCAAAGAAGTATAATAATCTTCCGCCCAAGCTTTCAAGGCGGTGATAGCTTTGCTGTGGTTAGCCGAATTTTTATAATCTAATTTTGAGTCTGGGAGAATGCCTGCATCGGCAAGATGCTTTTGCAAGTTGGGATTTTTACTCACTTGAGCAACACTAATCTCGACTGTACCTAAAACTTCACCTTGAGCAGATACACACAATAAAGGGGCATTTCCCTGACAAGGAATTACTTGCCAGCCACTAGGCACGACAATATTTTTACCTAAAACTTTTTGCCACAAATTTCCTGCTGTGGGCTGAGAAGTTTCTCCCGCCGCAGTTTGAGTAGCTGTCTTGGATGTCGGTGCGGCTTGGTTCTTGGTTTCTACTTTAGTTCCAGTAACGTAGGGAAGCACAAATTTTGCCCCCACTGGCATTAACAAAAGTAAAATTACAGCGATAAAAAGATGATAAACACGCAACATTTTGGGAAAATCCAGGGGCAGAAATTACCGAATTAGGCTACAGAATATAACATTTATAGAGCTTACGCACCAAAATTATTTATGGAGATTGGGTGTAAGGGTTTTGAACACTACACCCTTACAGATAAGTCGAAAGTAAAATAATTTTTGACTTTTAACTTTTGACTTCTCCTATCTCTACCTAAGCCTGATTAAAAATCATCATCATAATTTCGCATCGTTTTCGGGTCAGGCGCAAAGGCTAACCACAAAGGAAATTGCAGTATACCTAAACTGATTTGTTCTTCGGAATCATCAATGATAATTAAAGGTAATTGATTGGCTTTTACCAAACGGTCGGCTTTTTGGGCTAAAGCGTCTGCTGCTTCAAATAAGACAACGCCCCTGTCAGGGCCAAAATCTGGGCGACCGATACCCAAACAGTCTTGCAAACCCCGCCGCCATTCACCCAAGCGTTCTGGTGTGTTGGCTAAAACCAAAGTACGGACGCGATCGCCATACAATTTATGTAATATCGAAATAATCGCCGAAGCAATCAAAGTATTCTGCAAACGGCTACCCATCGTCCGCAAAGCACCCCGTCCCCCTTGACCAAAAAACCAATTCGAGACTCGTTCTGCATGAACAGGTTCAAAGGTGCGGCGTAATTGCCAAGCCGGGCCATAATAATCCGGTTTGTTGCGATATTGGTCAATCAAGCGGCGGACTTGCTTACTCGTTTCTTGAAACTGCTGTTGAGCAAATTGGGGTGTAATTGCTTCTGGTTCGGCGGGTTTAGCTTCTTTAACAGTTGGCTTTTCCCGTTCTCTAACTTCTGGTACCAGTTGTAACTGCTCGGCGGCGACGGCTAAGTCTTGTAAGCTACCAGTCAGATAATCTTTAAAACCTTGCACACGAATAGCCAAATCTTGCGATGCACCAGCAAATGTGGTTCGCATTTCGTTGCGGATGCGTTCTTGGCGGCGTTCTAACTGTTCTACAGAAATTTGCAGGGCTTGTTTACGTTGTTCTAATTGTGCTAATGATTCCTGCACAATGCGCCCTAGTGAAGTTTGCGTTTCACTTAATTGTGTTTGCAGCGTGTTGTAAGTTACTTGCAAACTCGCAATTTCGGCTTTGAGTGCAGCTTCAGTTTCTTGCAACTGAGCTAACCTTTGCTCTGCATCTGCGTATACTGATTCTGTTTTTAACCCTAATACAGTTGTCTCAGTTGCTAAGGGAAATTCTGGGGCTGGTTCATCTGTCAAACTAGCCAATTCTATACTTGTGTTGCTGGGTTCTGCGTCAACTGCTGAAGCGGTTGCTTCTGGTTCCAGAACTGACTCTACAGATGAATTGTCTGGGTTGTCTGTTGTCGGGTTTTCTGGTTGTATTTGCTCTAACCACTCATCTATTGGTTCTGGAGTTGGAGATGACTCAGGGTTCATAAACAATAATCTAATTCCTAGACGCGGATAAATTTTTTGGTTATTTGTCAATAGTCATTGGTCATTGGTTATTTGTGTATGATTCAAAACTGTTAACCATTGACTATTGACTCAGACTTAAATACGGGGACAGCGTTCTTCCAAACAGGTTTTTAAGGTGTTGGGGTCGAACAAAATTGGTAAAAAGTGAATACTGTTAATTTCTTTAAAATAAAACAGAACCGGAAACCCATTCCAGAATATCCGCCAGTTTTGCCATTCTCGGTAGGGAAAACGCCGAATTAACTTTTCACCTCTGTAAATATCTAAGTCGGTGGCAGTAAATTGCAAGCGTAACGTTACAGTTTGAAACAAAAGAAACAACCCAAAAACTGCGATCGCTCCTCCCACCAAAGGTTGCACAATTACAATGGGAATCGCTGCCAGCACCAATACAACAGGGATATTGTAACTAGGTTTGAGTTCCACTGTGGCTGTAGAATTAGGCGCAAATGAACTGGTCACTGTTTCAAATCCTGTTTCGGTAGTAGACATCTTTTTTATTTTAGGATTAGGGGCTAGGGACTAGAGACGAAAAAATAATTTTTACAGTACTTAATTTTGCCTCTCACCTCTAACCTGTAACCTGTAACCTGTAACCTGTAACCTGTAACCTGTCACCTCTAATTTAAAACCCCTTCACAAACGCACTACCCGCACCTTGAAACATCAACCACGACAAAAAGAAGTTGCTAACAAATATCAGTAGCAAAGCAGTCACCACAGCAGTCGTCGTTGATTGTCCTACACCTTTAGCGCCGCCTGTAGTTGTCAAACCCCAACTGCATCCAACAACTGCTATTAATAAGCCGAAACATACAGCTTTTACTAAAGCACTACCAATATCCCAAGTGTCTATTAGGTTGCGGGCAGAGTCTAAAAATACTGTATCAGCCAGTCCGTATATATGAGTGGCAATGATCAAGCCGCCGAACATCCCGGTGACTAACGACAAAAGTGTTAAAACTGGCAACATTAAACAGCAAGCAATCATGCGCGGAATCACTAAATAATCGATGGGGTCTGTTTTTAACACCAACAGCGCATCAATTTGTTCTGTCACTCGCATTGTACCGATTTCTGCGGCAAAGGCAGAACCAACCCGCCCCGCTAAAATCACGGCTGTGAGTACTGGTGAAAGTTCTCTGGTTAAAGCCACCGCCAATACACCACCCACAAGATTACCCGCACCAAAGTTAATAAACTCTCGCGCTACCTGAATGGTAAACACAGCACCCACAAAAATTGCAGTTAACAAAGCAATAAATAAAGAGTCTGGCCCTACGGCTGCCATTTGCTCTAAAGTGTTACGCCAATGAATCTTGCCGCGCAGCAGGTGAACTATTACTTGTCCACCCAGAAAAATCGCTGCCAGCAATCGCTGACCCCACGCTGCTAAACTGGAATTAGATGTAATCTGGCTCAATGTTCTGTAGCTAACTCGGTAATTGCCTTAAGAATAGCGAAAGTTTATAGCCAATAGTCAATAGTAATTTCTTAATACTCCCCACACTCCCCATCCTCCCCACACTTCCCACACTCCCCACCCTTCCCACACCCCCCACCCTCCCCAAACTCCCCACTCCCTCCGTGAACGTTAACTTACTTTAAAGTTACTCTCATAAAATAAAGCTCTACTTATATATGTTTACAATGTGTGGTATTTAGTAGAGATAAGCTCAAACCCTGAATTAGCAAAGATTTTATCGCTGCTCAAGTTGATTTTTCTTTGAAGCAGCTTGTGTTGTTACTGTCTGTTTTTTTAATGAAAACTTAAGATTTTTGACAGATTGGCCTCCAAGGGGCGATCGCACGTATTGTAGAAGATGAAAGATAGTTATTGGGCTGTTGTGCGTTGTCTTCCTGGAGGTTGTCTTTCATGGCTTTTTTGTTGAACTTTCTGCGTTCCTTATTAGTGACGGTTATTTTTAGCTTTGTTGCACCAATATTTTTCGTAGGCGGTATCTTGTTACTTTTAGCTGTGATTGGTTATTTGCCAGGATTACAAACAATCACAGAAGCTAGTGCCGCCAGCATATTACATTTTCTGGCGATTTTTGGTAATGGTACACCCCTACGCGGGCTAGTAATCATCGGTTTAACCTGGAGTTTTGTCGGCGCATTATTTGATTCTTATGCGTATTATCGTTGTCAAATTCTTCGCATAGATTCTTAAAAAATTGCGTAAATCGTCAGGTTTAAATCTGCTAGAAAAAGTTTAAAAATCAACTAGAATAAGCGTTTGAGATTTTAAAGCCCATCCTATTCGGGATAGGGATTATAAATTTAACTTGTAAAATTAATTACTTAATTATTAATCATCACAGTCGGAGTTGGGCAGAAATTAGCAACTGCGATCGCAAAATTGTTCACAAAAAAGCCCATAGCCCCCAGACTGAAGTTTGGGGCTAGATAAACTATGCTTGAATAGCGGAATGCCCATTTATTTTAAGCTCTGGGCATTTTATAGTGGGATAATATACGAGGTTTTTTGACTGCTCATGGTTTGGCCGTTTAAATCCAAGTTTCGTAAACAAATTGCGCGGATTGAAATTACAGGTGCGATCGCAAGTGCAACTCGCAAACGTGTATTAGAAGCCCTCAAGACCGTAGAAGAAAAGAAATTTCCAGCTTTACTTTTACGCATCGATAGCCCTGGGGGAACAGTAGGCGATTCTCAAGAAATATACAGCGCCCTGAAGCGACTGCGCGAAAAAATCAAAATTGTTGCTAGTTTTGGTAATATTTCCGCCTCCGGTGGAGTTTACATCGGTATGGGAGCCGAACACATCATGGCTAACCCCGGAACCATCACCGGTAGCATTGGTGTAATTCTGCGTGGTAATAACTTAGAACGCTTGCTTGACAAAATCGGTGTTTCTTTCAAAGTCATTAAGTCAGGGCCTTACAAAGACATTTTGGCATTTGATCGGGAATTAACAGAACCAGAACAACACATTCTGCAAGAATTGATTGACACCAGTTATCAGCAGTTTGTCCAAACTGTCGCCGAGGGTCGTTCTTTAGCCGTAGAAACTGTGAGAAGTTTCGCCGATGGCCGGATTTTTACCGGGCAGCAAGCCTTAGAATTGGGTGTTGTAGACCGCTTAGGAACAGAAGAAGATGCGCGTCGGTGGACAGCAGAACTAGTCGGTCTCGACCCCGAAAAAACCCCATACTTTACCCTCGAAGAACCCAAACCTTTGTTAAGTCGGATTCTACCGGGGAGTCGTCAGGTTTCATCAAGATTAGGTGCTGGTGCTGACTGGCTAGAATTTGAAATTTCTACTAGTGGTCTGCCATTGTGGTTATATAGACCATAAATGTCATTGGTTATTGGTCATTAGTCATTAGTAAAGGACAAATGACTAATAACAAAGGACAAAGGACAAATAAATTAAGGAGGATTTTTGGCGTGGAATGGCAAATGCGAGCAATTCGTGGAGCAACAACTGTTTCAGAAAATACAATTGAAGCTATGCGAGAAGCAGTTACAGAACTGCTAGATGAACTAGAACAACGCAATAAAATTCAACCACAAGACATGATTAGCGTGACTTTTTCCGTCACACGCGATTTAGATGCGATTTTCCCCGCCGCGATCGCCCGCACACGCTCTGGTTGGGATAATGTTGCAATGTTAGATGTGCAGCAAATGTACGTTGAAGGTAGTTTACAACGTTGCGTCCGCTTCTTAATTCATGCTTATTTGCCAGTCTCTGCGCCAATTCACCACATTTATTTACGTCACGCTTCTAATTTACGTCCCGACTGGAGTTTACCCCAGACTTTACATACATCACAGCCAGCAATTGAAATCCTGAATTCCTAACTGAAGTAGAGCTACGTAAATATTTATAGTTGGGAAAAGGCAGGAGACAGGAGGGTTTTTCTTAATATAGTTTTGTTTTTTCCCACCGACTTAATTAGAGCAAATTCCCAACTTTTAGTTATCAGTTGGCTTGTGATGATGAAAGCGGATTCCTAAAAAAATGTCGTAAACAAATTCAAAAAAATCTTTTTTTTGTAATAATCCCGAAGTTTGATAACAGCCTTTTGCATCTAACAGTGGCTTCATCACATAATATGCTGGTTGATAATTGTACCAGGGAATTGAAGGCCAAAGATGATGCACTAGGTGATAATTTTGTCCCATAATCAAGAGGTTGAGAATGGGATTGGGATAGACGCGGGCATTTTTCCAGCGATCGCGCTCTACAAACGGCCGATGTGGCAGATAATCAAAAAATAATCCCAATGCTATGCCAACTATAAAGGCGGGAATAAACCAAAAATTGAGAATATAACCTAAAAATCCATACTGAACGGAAATATAGACAATAGTCACAACAATCAAGCGGCTGATAAACCACTCTAACAATTCATATTTTCGCCACAGTTTTCTTTTAAAGAAAAACACCTCATGGTATAAAAACCTCACTGCAATCAACCACAAAGGACCCCCTGTAGAGACATAATGATCCGGGTCATCTTCGGGATGATTGACATTACCATGATGTTGCAAATGTACGCGCGTAAACACAGGAAACGCAAAAGCCAATATTAAAGCACTACCATGACCCAGCATCGCGTTAATAATCCGGTTACGATGTGCAGACTGGTGACAAGCATCGTGAATTACTGTCCCAGAGCCATGCAAAGCTAGGGTATTAATCGAAAAGCATAACCAGTGCGGCCATTCCCACAACCAGTAGCCAAAATTTGATAGCACCAGCATTGTGACAGCAGACAAAAAAATTAACATTGTCGGGCTGAAATTACCAGGAGGCTCTAAGAATTCCTTGGGTGGGATTTTCAATACTTTCTGTTCTGCCTCCAACGCCAGCATTCTTTACTCCTTACCTGCTCAAACATTACGAATATACGATCAATATTAGTAAAAAATAAAGTTTAATGAAGTTTTGTATAGCAATTTTTTATCTAAACATCTGCTTCACAGCAGATGAATAACGCTATGATTCCAAACGAAACCCAAGTATTTGCTGATGATTAGGGTGTGTCCCTCAGTTATTCAAGAGTAGAGAGAAAATATATTCCTGGGGAGAGAGGGCATCAAGTTTAGTGTACGATAACTATTCTGTTCCCTAGTTCCTAGGAATAATCCAAGGGAAATCCAGCGATTTAAATTCACAATCTTTCCCCAAATCTACCTTTTATCTGCCCCACGCTAACTGCTTAAATTGATGTGGCAGTAACTGAACACAGCATCTCCCTTAACTTACTATGACTGCTTAATAAGCTCCCTAAAATCAGCCCCTATGCAATTAAGAGATTCTCTACGTCGGACAAAAATTGTCGCTACAATTGGCCCCGCTACCAGCAGCCCAGAAATGCTCAAAGCGATTATCGAAGCAGGAGCAACCACGCTGCGCCTTAACTTTTCTCATGGTACTCATGCTGATCACCAGCGCAATATTCGCTTAATTAGGCAAACTGCTTTTGAACTTAATCAGCCAGTGGCAATTTTGCAAGACTTGCAAGGGCCAAAAATTCGTTTAGGGCGGTTTGAAGATGGGTCTATAGTTTTAGCAAAAGGCGATCGCTTCATCTTAACTAATCGCCAAGTTGTAGGTACACAAGAAATTAGCTGTGTAACTTACGAATATTTGGCAGAAGAAGTCCCAACCGGCGCGAAAATTCTCCTCGATGATGGACGAGTCGAGATGGTGGTGGAAGAAACCAATCGGGAAAAAGGTGATTTGCATTGCCGTGTAACAGTCGGTGGCAAATTATCTAACAACAAAGGTGTAAACTTTCCTGGGGTTTACCTGTCCATTAAAGCCATGACCGACAAAGACCGCGAGGACTTGATGTTTGGTCTCGACCAAGGCGTAGACTGGGTAGCACTTTCCTTTGTCCGCAACCCCCAAGATGTGATCGAAATCAAAGAATTGATTTCTAGCACAGGCAAGCAAGTACCAGTCATTGCCAAAATTGAAAAGCATGAAGCTATTGAACAAATGGAAGCTGTTCTAGCTTTGTGTGACGGCGTAATGGTTGCTAGAGGAGACTTAGGGGTTGAACTACCAGCCGAAGATGTCCCTGTATTACAAAAACGGTTAATTTCCACAGCCAACCGCTTGGGGATTCCGATTATCACCGCTACCCAAATGTTAGATAGCATGGTGAGCAATCCCCGCCCCACCCGTGCGGAAGTATCAGACGTAGCCAACGCCATTTTAGATGGTACTGATGCAGTCATGCTTTCCAACGAAACTGCCGTTGGTAGCTACCCGGTGGAAGCAGTCGCTACAATGGCGCGGATTGCTGAACGGATAGAACAAGAAGAACGGAACTCAGCCACACGCCAACTCCGAGATAGTAGACGTTCCATTCCCAACGCTATTAGCCAAGCTGTCGGTCAAATTGCTGAAAACCTTGGCGCAGCCGCAATCATGACCTTAACCCAAACTGGGGCGACGGCGCGTAACGTGTCTAAATTCCGTCCCCATACCCCTATTTTGGCGGTGACACCCCATGTCAACGTAGCGCGACAATTACAACTAGTTTGGGGTGTAAAACCACTACTAGTATTGGGACTACCTTCCACTGGTCAAACCTTCCAAGCAGCCATCAACGTCGCTCAAGAACATAAATTACTGTTTGAAGGCGATTTGGTCGTGATGACTGCTGGTACACTGCAAGGCGTTTCTGGTTCCACAGACTTAATTAAAGTTGAAGTAGTTACAGCTATATTAGGTCAAGGAATTGGACTGGGCCAAGGTTCCGTCAGTGGTCGCGCCAGAGTTGCTCAAACAGGAATGGATGTCAGCAACTTTAACCCCGGCGATATCTTAGTCGCGCCCCGCACTGGTGCTGATTTTGTCGATGCCATCCGCAAAGCCTCTGGTATTATCACTGAGGAAGAAAGCTTGACTTGTCACGCCGCCGTGATTGGCTTACGCCTGGGTGTACCTGTGATTGTTGGTGTCAAGAAAGCCACCCAAGTCATTCGTGATGGGGCGATTTTAACCTTGGATGTGCAACGGGGGTTAATTTACTCTGGCGCGGTGGGAACACCGTAAACATCACTTCGACTGCGCTCAGTGACCAAACTTCGACTGCGGAGACGCTAACGCGAACGACTGCGCTCAGTGACCAAACTTCGACTGCGGAGACGCTAACGCGAACGACTGCGCTCAGTGAGCAGGGGGTTGGAGGATTTATACTTAATTGAACAAAATTAGGACTTACGCAAAAAACGAAAAAATAGGGTTTTAGAACAGGGTGCAGGGGTATGAGGGTGTAAGTATTCAAAACCCTTACGCCCCATACCCTTACACCCCCACGCCCAATCCCTACAGACAATTTTGGTGCATAAGTCCTGAAAATCTCTAACAACTCTCTGCGCCTCCGCGCACGCCAATGATGTTTCACGCAGTGGCTCCTCTGCGTGAAACATCATTGGAACAAGTGCTAGGACAAAAAAACAGCCGCCCCCACGAGAGAAGCAGCTGTTTTTAATTTATTTGACTACAGAGTATTAGTAATCGAAGTCGCCGCCGCCCATACCAGCGCCAGCAGCAGGAGCAGCATCTTTGGGTTCTGGTTTGTCAACAACGATACATTCGGTTGTCAACACCATACCCGCGATAGAAGCAGCGTTTTGCAGTGCAGAACGAGTTACTTTAGCGGGGTCAACGATACCAGCTGCCAACATATCAACAAATTCGTTGGTAGCAGCGTTGAAACCAACATTAAATTCTTGTTCTTTAACACGTTCAGCAATGACAGCGCCATTTTGACCTGCGTTTTCAGCAATTCTCTTCAGAGGTGCTGGTAATGCGCGAGAGACAATCAAAGCGCCAGTCAACTCTTCATCTTTGAGATTAGCTTTAGCCCACTCTTCGAGTTGAGGAGCGAGGTGAGCCAGAGTTGTACCACCACCAGGAACGATACCTTCTTCTACCGCAGCTTTGGTAGCGTTGATAGCGTCTTCGAGGCGGAGTTTCTTGTCTTTCATTTCGGTTTCGGTGGCTGCACCAACTTTGACTACAGCTACACCGCCAGCCAATTTAGCCAGACGTTCTTGTAATTTTTCTTTGTCGTAGGAAGATTCGGTTTCTTCCATTTGACGGCGAATTTGTTCGATGCGAGCTTTAACGCCAGCTTCGTTACCTTCAGCAACAATTGTGGTGTTGTCTTTGGTGATGGTGATGCGGCGAGCTTTGCCTAAACCATCAAGCTTGGTGTTTTCTAGCTTCAGACCTGCATCTTCGGTGATGAGTTGACCACCGGTGAGGATAGCGATGTCTTCTAGCATAGCTTTGCGGCGATCGCCAAATCCAGGCGCTTTTACAGCAGCTACGTTCAGCACACCACGCAGGCGGTTAACAACTAAGGTTGCTAAAGCTTCTTTTTCAATATCTTCAGCAATAATTACCAAGGGCTTGCCTTGACGTGCAACTTGCTCAAGAACAGGTACTAAATCTTGTACTAAAGCGATTTTCTTATCGGTCAGCAGTAAGTAAGGATCATCAAATACTGCTTCCATCCGCTCAGGATCAGTTGCGAAGTAAGGAGAGATGTAGCCTTTGTCAAAGCGCATCCCTTCGGTGATTTCCAATTCGGTGGTCATGGATTTTCCTTCTTCCAAGGAAATTACACCTTCTTTACCCACCTTATCCATTGCTTGGGCAATCATCTGACCGACTTCATCGTCGTTACCGGCAGAGATAGAACCAACTTGAGCAATAGCTTTGGAATCTTCTACAGGACGAGCGTGTTCGGCAATTTTTTCTACCAAGAAGGTGGTAGCTTTATCAATACCGCGCTTCAACAGGATGGCGTTAGCGCCAGCTGCTACGTTCCGCAAGCCTTCTTTCACGATCGCATGAGCCAATACGGTTGCGGTTGTGGTACCATCACCCGCAGCGTCGTTGGTTTTAGAAGCAGCTTGACGAATCAAAGAAACGCCAGTGTTTTCAATATGATCTTCTAATTCGATTTCTTTGGCGATGGTCACACCGTCGTTGACGATTTGTGGTGCGCCAAATTTCTTCTCTAGAACTACGTTACGACCTTTGGGGCCGAGGGTCACAGCTACAGCCTCAGCTAAGATGTCAATGCCTCGTTCTAGGGCGCGACGTGCGTTTTCGTTGTAAATAATGCGCTTTGCCATAGTTGTTAATCTTCCTGTGTCAGTTATTTTTTGTCAGTGGTTGTTTGTCATTTGTCATTTGTCCAGGGACTTTTGACTTGTGACTTGTGACTTTTGACTAGGAAACGATGGCTAGAATGTCTTTTTCAGAGAGCAGTACATACTCTTCCGTGCCGAGTTTCACATCTGTGCCAGCATATTTGGAGTACAACACTTTGTCTCCAACTTTGACTTCTAACTCTTGACGGCTACCGTCATCGTTACGTTTGCCAGCTCCAAGAGCAACAACTTCCCCTACTTGGGGTTTTTCTTTGGCGGTGTCGGGTAAGTAAAGACCACCGGCGGTCTTTTCTTCTGATGCGCTTACTTTGACAAAAACGCGATCGCCTAAAGGTTTAACTGTAGATACGCTTAAAGATACAGCTGCCATACAAATTTCTCCAGAGTTAGCACTCTCAACTCCTGAGTGCTAATTTACCGAAGAAAAGCCTGCAATGGCAACATTTTGTGATGTACGGGTTTCCGAACTCTTGGAAGAAAGCAGGGGAGCAAGGGAGCGGAGGGGCGGAGGAGAAAACTTTCTATAAAAATTTCTCTTTGTTTCACTGCACACTACTCCCCATCTCCTCTGCACCCCTGCCCGTCTGCCCTTCTTTTCCCCACACCCTTACACCCCTAAACCCCTCCTTTCCCCACTCCCTAACCCTCAGTAATCGGAAGTTCACTTAAGTATTAGTACCTAATTAGGTTTAATTTTCTGATTTCCATCCGTAAGTTACGAATATTTTTATATGGTCAACTTTATTTGCAAAGCTTGGAAATTGTTATAGAACAGTAAACAGGGAGCTACAAATGAGTAACAATACCAAGATTCAACAACTATCACATCGACCAAACCATTAAATATGTAGACCACAAGAAAACCTTAAGTAATTGTGTAAAAATTTTAGGAATTGCCAAAAATCAGCGACATATTTTTATGTGTGCTGACCACACAGTTGCTAACTCTGGTTAACAGCAAGTTATTTGGTAGTTCTGGGAAGGCTTAAATCAGCTAATCAAGAACTCAAACTTGGTGAAAAGCGATAAAAGTTTACCCCTCTGCATCTTGACAATTCAAGACAATTGCTTGCCACTTTGTTGTTCTAGACAGATAATGGTTTTCTGCTCGGATGGTGGTGTCTGGTATCGCCAAGCAAATTTGCAAGTTACTGAGAGGATCATCCAAACATACTTGATCGGCATAATGGTGGTAGAAGATTTGCATTTTTAACCCATCTTTGCCGGAAATTCCCCTACTTGCTTGTTAACATCTGATAAGGCTTCACATCCGCAGGATATAGTAAAGCAGTACGCTGATGAAAGTGCAGGTTGTTATAAAGCTGGGGTCATCACAAGCCAATACTTACTAGTGAATGGCAGATGATTATTATTCAATCAGTGTTTTTTCACCCGTACCTTTCAAAGCGATATATAATAGCGCATTATAATTACTACTGCTCTACGTATCCTTACCGGACTTTTGCCAATGAGTTAGTGGTCTTAAATAAGGTGAGAACCGCTTTTGAGACTTCGAGGACGCAAAGGCAAGTTAAGTGGGAAAAAAGACAACATCTCGATAAATCCACCATTATTAAGGATAACCATTCAAGACCTTGATGGATCGAAGCGCGACAAGTGCCACTGCTATGAAAGAGCCCAGCATGAAAGATCACAAACGCCTTCTACTAATTGATGACGACCCTAACCTCATCTTGCTGGTAAAGGATTACTTGGAATTTAGAGGATATGAAGTCGTCACTGCTGAAAATGGACGCGAAGCTCTGGAAATTCTAGAGCATGATGTTCCAGATATGATCATCTGTGACGTAATGATGCCGGAAATGGACGGTTACACTTTTGTGGAACAAGTCCGGCAAAACGAACGTACTAGTTGGATTCCTGTTTTATTCCTATCAGCCAAGGGACAAAGTGCAGACCGAGTTAAAGGTTTAAATAAAGGCGCTGACGTATATATGGTCAAGCCTTTTGAGCCAGAAGAACTCGTAGCACAAGTAGAATCTTCGCTGAAACAAACTATCCGTTGGAAGGAACACCAAGCCAAAGGCGGGGAAAACGGTTCTCGTATTCAAGTTCCTTTTGATGTGCAGCTAACTCCAACCGAACTGAAAGTAGTACAGTTTGTAGCCAGGGGTTTAGCGAACCGAGAAATTGCTGAAGAATTAAACGTTAGTCAGCGTACCGTTGAAAGCCATGTGTCCAATATGTTGGGCAAAACCAATCTCCATAACCGCACTGAATTAGCGCGGTGGGCGATTGAAAACCAAATGGCTTAAAAGGCTTTCAGCATTCAGCCGTCAGCTTTTGACTGTTTAACCTGACTGCTGATAGCTGAAAGCTGGTATATCAGCTAGTACTCATGAAAGAGAGACTAGAGACTAAGTACTAGAGGCTGGAGACAAAAGAGCAGTATTTTTACTCAGCATTTAGCACTTAGTACTCAGCACTTTTTCAGTTCAGCACAGCTGCTTTTCAACAGTTAAATAAAAAAGCAGCTAAATCCTGATAAAATGCGCCAATCTCAGCAACAGCGCACCCCATTGAACAATCGGTCATCCCAAGAGTCAGTGACTTCAGGAATTATTACTGGTTAATAGTTATTGAAAGTACAGCACAAATGGTGTGATTGCATCTACCCTCCTTGGGGTAATCTCTTTTTAGATTTTGGATTGGGATCGGCTTTGCATCAGTGCTAAGACATAACGAAAATGCGGAAATGGTGAATCCTGCAAGCAATCCACTGCATCACTTGACCCAAAGATTAAAAGCGATCGCCTGTACGATGTTAGGGCGATCGCTTTTAGTTTTAATATGACTGACGCAATGAGAAAAAATCAAGGGTCTATAGGAGGGTGTGGGGGTTTAGGGGTGTATCCAAGACCCTTACACACTCACACCCAACCTTGGTACATAAGCCTAGATAAGTAGTTAAACATAATTAATTACACAAAGTCATTGCGAATGGAGCGAAGCGAAATGAAGCAATCGCAAGGGCTGGGATTGCTTCGCTTCGCTCGCAATGACTGTAATTAATTTTGCGTGGTTACTTAGATAGCTTAAGCCGCAGGTTCCAACAATTGAATATTCGAGAAAATAAATTCTTGAATATTCAGATGTCCATTGGTTTCGGTGCGAATTTCTCGACGGTTGAGAATAAAGTATTTACCTACTTTTTCATATTCATCGGTAAATTCGCTTCTACCACCCTTCTGTTCGCCAGTATTGGGGTCATGGTAA
Organism: Nostoc sp. FACHB-190; assembly: GCF_014696905.1. NCBI lineage: Bacteria > Bacillati > Cyanobacteriota > Cyanophyceae > Nostocales > Nostocaceae > Nostoc > Nostoc sp. FACHB-190. Next base: position 96,207 of record NZ_JACJQW010000027.1, on the reverse strand, counting down.
ACAGAGTCATAAGTGTGGGATAAGTAGCCTTCGCCAGTGTCATGACTGCTGAAAGTGTTGATAGTCACGACCACGCCATGAATGTGACGGTGAACTAAGCTAACTTCGTTATTGCGGACTTTATATTTATCGCCAGTACCTTTACCACCAAGGATGATTTCGACTGCATCGCTTAAGTCGGTGTCACCATAGCTAAAAGTATTTTCGCCGTGGGTTTGTTCAAAACTGCGACGGACACGGTGAATGGCAATTTCCCAAGCTTGACCGTGGATAGCTTTTTTAACGGCTTCGTCTTCTACTCCCAAAACTTCTGCTTTGAGTTCAGCATTGATGATGACTTTACCTGTAATAACTTTATCGTCATACTTATAGGTAACATCTGCGGTATAACCGGGGAAATTATTATCCCATGTGTAACGGTTTTCATAAGCAGCCCGGAAAAGTTCCTGAGCAGAGAGTTTGGTAACTGTCATGTGCTTCTCCTAGCGTATCCAGTGATAATAGCGTTTTATTCTTGCTGGTATTAGCATAGATGTAATTGTCGAGCAGAGCATAGTCCCCAATCGGGTACACTTATGGCTAATTCTCTTCATGCTGTATTTGGTGCGATCGCTAGTGTCCGTAATGAGCAAGAATTACATCTGGCTCTCAAGGATAAAATTAGCGACCATTTTGGCGTGCAGCATTGGGGTATTTATCTTTTAGATGAAACAGCACCAACCGAAATTGATATTCCCGCTATTCCCTCAGTATGTTTAGAGGGGAACCCTGTCGGACGCTATGTTGTTGAGCGTCACGCTCCCGCCCATGAGCAATTATTATTGTCTCCAGGCGACTGGAAAAATTTTTGCTCTCGTTCTGACCACGAACACGTCATGACAGGGCCAATTGTTTGCGATGGTCAGTTAGTTGGTACTTTACACTTAGCACGCGATCGCGGCAAGCCTGCCTTTGATGGCAACGATTTAGCTGATTTGAGTGCTGTATGCTTGCATTTGTCTGCTAAACTCGCCACTTTAAGGGCAAAACCCACAATTTCGCCTTTAGTTAGCCGCCTGACACCACGCGAGTTAGAAATCGCGGAATTGGTAGCCCAAGGTTTAACTAACGCCGAAATTGGTGAAAAACTCTGGATTACGCAAAACTCAGTTAAGCAAGCTCTAAAGCGGATGTTTCGCAAGCTAGAAGTATCAGCACGGGCGGAAATGGTAGCGAAATTACAGGATGTTTTGGTTTCCTAGAGTAATAACAAAATTAATACAGCGTTTTTCATTCCAATGAGATACATTCATCTAGTCTCTAATGCCTAGCCTCTAGGGCGTGTTTTCAAACTATTAATTTTGCCTCCTAATACCATTTTGGATTTTAGATTTTAGATTTTGCATTGAGACAGGCTTTACTGGTAAGCTTTTGGGCAATTCATTTGTCGCAATCATTCTTCAATTTGGTATAACTTTTTAGATCCCCCTAAATCCACGCCACTTGCTACAACGGAGGGAACCTCCGCAACGCAGTGGCTCCCCTTAAAAAGGGGGACTTTAAGAGTTTCTTAGCCCCCCTTTTTAGGCTTTCAAGGGCAGGTTTTTAAACCTTCGATAAATAGTTGAGAATATTCTCAATTATGAAACGTAGTTTTAACTGTTCAGACAATAATTTTGGTTTTAAAAGCCCAAAAATTTGTCTAATAAAAAAAGCCTGCCCTTGAAAGCCCTTTTTAGGGGGGTTGGGGGGATCACAGAGTTTGAAAACAGTCCCTATCCCCTATCAACTTGTACTACACTCAACCGAAAAATGCTGTGTGACTCGCCCGCCAATTCTTCAATCTTGTATAGATGATACATTTAGCAAATATTTTGAATTACCTTACGCGCCAGCCGATATTCTTGCAGAATTTGATCTTAAATACGAACGCAAGCGGCTAGACTTACCAAGATATGAAGAGAAACTCAATTGTTTAGAATTTTTGAGTCGTTATTTGCAACGTAATTTAACCTACGTCAACCCAATTAGTGAAACAGCAAGACGAGAAGTATTAATTGCACCCACACTATTAGAAATTTGTGCCGAAACTCATGCTCAATTAAATATTGAATATCCTGTTAATGTAAATGAAAAATTAAAAGGAAGCTTTGATTACTACATCAACGGTGATGTGGGAATGTTAGTTCGCGTAGCGTCTCTTTCACGAGAAAAGTAGGCGCAAAGACGCAAAGATTTCTTAGTACAAGATTATAAGCTAGTCAAAAGAATAACCTGCGAAGAAAATTTCAAATGGTTCGTCTTCATCGTAAATGATTATGTATCTCCCTTCACCTCGTCCAATACTATCCCAAAACTCTTCACAAGCATCTGGCTGTTCTTCTTCTACAAGAATTGATTGCACCATTTGAAGCGTTGGTTTATCAGTACTAAACCATCTGATGAGATCATCAGTAGGCACTGGACAAACAGCGCAGGTTTGAGGATGGTCACTAACCTCCATCATATCTAAAATAGAAGCTGTTCCATCAAATGGTGAATTAGATAAAGCTTCTTTTATAGTACTGGGATTTAATTCACTACGATGGAATCTTCCAGCTTTAAATTCTTGCTGACGCAAATTTTGCAATGTAAAATTAACGTTTTCCTCATAAGGCACAAAATAGTGCCAAGGTTCAGCGCCCATTTTATATTTAACTCCTAATCTAGTATCTATCAAAAATTATTATTGATAGTTATATCCTAGATTTTGGATGAGGCAATATATTTAAGATTAAACTCCTTGTAAAAGTCATTATTTGCGAGCTTTTCTTTGCGCCTTTGCGCCTACCCTGCGGGAAGCCGCTATCGCGTCTATGCGCGAGACAAAAAAATATTTATGTAAGATGTCTATTAATTATGCGATATCGAGTGACAAGCCGCTTTGCATCTACGCACACAACAAACATCAAAACCACAGGTAAAATTAACCGTAACCTGTGGTTTTAAATTTGAACTAGACACGAGCTAAGGTGACAATTTCTAACTGATCTTGATATTTACCCTGTCTTGCTTCGTAACTAATAGCACAGGGTTCACCTTCTAAAAAGAGTAACTGCACTACACCTTCATTGGCATATATACGACAGTCTGCACTAGAAGAATTAGAAAATTCCAGGGTTAAATGACCGCGCCACGCCGCTTCCGCAGGAGTTAGGTTGGCGATTATGCCGCAATTATGCACGAAAACTCCTGCTTCTAAGGCAAAATTACCTGCTTCTGGTACTGTTAAACAATAAACATCGTGAATACCAGGTACTTCTTTTACAGAGGTAACTTTGTGGTTTTTGACAGAATGAGTTTGTGATAAACCTCTAAACGATTGTATAACGTCTGGAAATCTCCTAAATACAGAGCGATCGCAATTAAGTAATCGAGCCGCACCACGAATAGAACCTGTTTGATCTAGCGCCGAACGCACAACATCAGCAGTAATTTCATGACGAGTCTTGGAAGCATCTGCTAGTTGTTTCATCAATTGGGATTGCTGATAACGTCTTGTACCGTCATCTTTTGCCCAAGCTTGTTTACTCAGTTCTCCTGTTAAAGCTCTAGCTGTGGGATTTTTGTAATACTCAATCATCGCATCACGATGTGCTTGCCGAGTATCATCAGAACAATTTCTTCTCCCTTCAATTACTCTTTGGCGGATTTCTTCATATTTGGCATCATGCCAGAAATTGAAAGCTTTTTCTTTTTGCTGTTGAGAAAACATTGCATTCCAATCAGCATTTTGTTTGAGTCTGGTAAAAGCTTCTCTGATAGATTCTCCATGTTCATCAGGGTCAAATTCATCGCCATAGTTTTCCTGATTGTGTAATCGAATGTGTGCCGAGGCATCCATTCTCACAATATTCCAAGGATTATTATTTAAACGATTAAAATCAACATGATGGCGGTGAGTGTTAGGCGTATTCTCGTAAATTCCGTAATATAAATTCCACTCATCACTCAATCGATGAGTCGGATAAAGATGACCGTTAAGCGGTTGATACACCATCTCATAACCACGAGCAACCTGACGGTAAAGAGGCATTAAAGAATCTTGTGGTTTGAGAGTATGAGCCTCAACCATTCGACCATCTCTAGTCATAAAAAGATGATCTGGTGTACAAAATATTGATTCGTTATTGTCTAAAGTTACTTCCAATAAAGAATCTCGCCCAATATATCTGGGATTTTCTAGTAAAGTGACTATTATTCTTCCGTGTTGACCAATACTATAGCCCCAAAATTTTTCTCCATTTTCAGAGCGTTCAGCCATTTCTTCTAGCGTTGGGGATGTGCCATCCACTAGAGCTACACGAGTATCACCTCTAAAGCACCTTGCATACGTGCTTTTACCTATACAAACTACTGTAATATTATCTGGAACCTCTAGTCGTTCTAAAGCAACGCCCAGCCCATAGCTGTGAGCAGGCAAAATAAAATAACTGCCATTGACATCTGTATGCAGTGGTGTTGACTCTAGATTGTGCGGATTAAAGTTTTTGGGGTCAACCACAGTTCCCGGTATGTGGCGAAAAATCCGAAACTCAGCCGGAGAGAGGCGAATATCGTAGCCATAAGAAGAAAGACCGTAGCTGATAACGGGTTGAGCATCTACAGATGTTTCTTTCTGCACTTTTCGGATTAAGCTTGGCTCAAAGGGTGAAATCATCCCTTGTTGAGCCATTTCGGTAATCCATTTATCGTTCTTAATCACAAGTTCACAGGTAATTCCAACCGAACTACTAGAATATCGTGAACGGAGTATTTTGTTTAGGGGCGATCGCTCCGGCGAATTTCGGTGATTTGGTCAGCGACATCTAATAAGGATTTGGGCATTTCTGGGCCTGTGAGAATGATATCGATGTGGGGCGGACGTTTTGCCAGAAACTCTAAAACATCGGCTTCAGGAATCAAGCCAAAGTTGATGGCTAAACTTAACTCATCTAAAACTACCAAGGAATATTTACCTTCGTAGACGACATTTTGAGTATGTTGCCATAATTTTTGTAAAGCTTGGTTTTCGGCTTCGTCTAGTTGTGGTGTATCGATACAGCGAGGCAAATCACAGCGTATCCAGTCGAGATGCTGTCCTAACTGAATTGGTTTGTCCTGTCCTTGACCGATACCGCCTTTAAGAAACTGTACTACTAATACAGATGTGCCTTGACCAGCAATTCTCAAGGCTTGCGCCATAACAGTAGTGAAAAAGTTACGGTGAGAACTGGTGAAAACCTGCACAAGCCCTTCTACTGGATTTGGTAAGGAAATGGTCGAATTGGTGCTGAAAGATTCTAACTGGGCAACCATAAGGAAAATTTAGAAAATTACAAAAAAATAAATATGTTCTGTTGAGAGTGGTTCAAATCTATTTATATGATTAACCTGATTTTGACAAGGGTGTTCTGAGGAAAGGGAAATAGGGAGTAGAGAGTAGGGAATGGGTAAAGCTGGAACGGAAAAGTCATCCAAAATCCAACATTGGGATGAGATAAGTACTCACCCAGCGTTAATCACACACTTTCTTTTCCTGTTCCCTGTTCCTTACCTCCAATAATGAATTTAATTTTGTACTACTACTTATTGACATTTTTGTTTTTTGGATGAAACTAGTCGCAACACGATCGCAAAATTTGGAGCTATGAATGAAATTAGCCGAGTCTCATCAGAACTCTGAATTTGGAAAAAACAGAGTAGAATGTTGTGAATTTTACCAGATGAGGAGTGAAATCAAGTGAAATTAGTGATTCTGGGAGGTTCAGGATCAGGTAAAAGCACTCAAGCGCAAAGGCTGGGCAGACACTTTGATATACCTCAGATTTCTACGGGTGAAATTTTACGGGAAGCGATCGCTAACTATAGCGAACTTGGTCGCCATGCACAACCCTACGTAGCCAGAGGCGAGTTAGTTCCCGATGAAATGATGATTGAATTAATGCGCCTGCGCCTGACCAAGCCTGATGTTGGTTGTGGTTGGATATTAGAAGGTTATCCCCGCACCGCCTTTCAATCGGAAGAATTAGATTTTTTATTAGATGCTTTAGGACAGAAACTAGACTGGGCAATTTATTTACAAGTCCCGCAAGCCGTCATGGTTAGCCGTTCCTTGGGGCGTTCTCTCCCAGATGACCAACCAGAAATCGTCCAGCGTCGTGTAGAACTCTTTTACGATCGCACTATCCCCATCCTAGAATATTACGATCGTCGCCGCCGCCTGTTAACCATCAACGGCGATCAACCACCCGATATGGTCGAACAGAATATTTTGAATTTGCTGTTGAGTGCTGAGTGCTGAGTGTCGTACACTTCGACTTCGCTCAGTGTACGTTTTGAGTCAAAAGATAAAATTTCAGATTGCAAATTTCAGACTTCACACTTCCCACAGTATTCTAATAGGAAAATCTTGAGGCAAATTCAATGGCATGGCAGCGTCCCGATGGCAGACAACCTTACGAACTCCGTCCTGTAAGCTTTCAGTCTGGCTTTACTCGCTTTGCGCCTGGTTCAGTGTTAGCTAGATGCGGCGATACTCAGGTACTTTGTAATGTCAGCGTGACTGAGGGAGTACCGAGATTTTTAACGGGAAGTGGCAAAGGTTGGTTAACGGCTGAGTACCGAATGTTACCCGCCGCCACTCAGCAACGCCAGGAAAGGGAATTGTTGAAATTGTCGGGAAGGACGCAAGAAATTCAACGGTTAATCGGACGCAGCTTAAGAGCCACCCTAGATTTTGAAGCTTTAGGAGAACGTACCATCACTGTAGATGCTGATGTTTTGCAAGCAGATGCAGGAACCAGAACCACAGCCATTACAGGTGGTTTTGTGGCTTTAGCGCAGGCAATTTCGCAATTATTACAGCGCGGGGTGTTAGAGCGATCGCCTTTATCTGGACAAGTAGCAGCCGTTTCTGTAGGCTTATTAGACGGTGAACCATATCTAGATTTAAACTACCCAGAAGACGTGGCCGCTACAGTCGATTTCAACGTTGTTATGGATAATCGCCTGGGAATTATTGAAGTTCAAGGAACAGCAGAAGAAGGTAGTTTTACTCGCACTCAGTTAAATCAGTTGTTAGATTTTACCGAAAAAGGTATTCAACAATTATTAATTGCTCAACGTGAGGCTATTCCTGACTGGGAAAAACTTTATCAAGTCTGAAGTATGAAATTTTGTCTTGTGACTCAGCACTTTGACATAACTTTCTGACTCAAAGCCTACATAAACTAGTCGGGAAACCCGCCCACGCCAGTGGCTCCCTTATACCCCTGTACCCCCACACCCTCGCCAAAACCCTTGATTTTTCGTTTTTATGCGTAAGTTCTAATGTAGTATTTTCTAGTTGACTAAGTTTAGAGTAACAGCAATGTCTGATTAACCCTTGCAATCATTTATCAACATGGCTTTCTAACTCAACTAGCGGAGTTTTGTGTGGCTACCTTAAAAACCTTGGAACCTGGCGATGAAGCATTGCTCGAAAACTTTTTGTTGCAACACGCCGATACTTCAATGTTTTTGCGCTCAAATTGGCGTGAAGCAGGGTTACTCGACCAAGGTGCAAGGTTTCAGGGAACATACATAGCCGCGATCGCTAATGAAATTATAGTTGCAGTCGCCGCACATTATTGGAATGGGATGCTCATAGTTCAAGCACCAGCGCATCTGGCGGAAGTGGTACAAGCAGTAGTCAACCAGTCCCATCGCCAGATTTCGGGAATTGCCGGCCCCACAGTGCAAGTTACAGCTACTAAGCAAGTTTTGGGACTAGTTGAACAACCAACTCAACTTGATGACAGTGAAATATTGTTGTCTTTAGCCTTGCCAAATTTACAAGTACCTCCAGCTTTAGCATCAGGAGAAGTTGAATGTCGCTTGCCTTACCCAGAAGAATTTGACTTACTTAGCCATTGGTGTGCTGACTACAATATAGAAGCTTTGGGACACCCCCACACCCCTGATTTAGTCGTGAATTGTCGCCGTGAGTTAGAAGCACGCCAAGCCAGGGCGAGACATTGGATTTTAGTCGCCCAAGATATGCCCATCGCTTATACAACTTTTAATGCTTGGCTACCTGATATTGTGCAGATTGGCGGCGTATGGACACCACCAGCTTTAAGGGGTAGAGGTTACGCCAAATGTGTAGTAGCTGGCTCATTATTAGAAGCGCGATCGCATGGAGTTGAACGTGCTATCTTATTCACCAATCGAGACAATTATCCAGCCCTAGCAGCATACCAGGCGATCGGTTTTCGTCCCACTGGCGAAGAATTTGGTTTGGTGATGTTTCAGTCAACATCAACTTGACTGGTTGTCAGCGTTGAATTTTCTAGTTCCAGAATTAAATACAATAGAAATTGTCGCAATTGAAACCATAATTGCCACCAGCCGCAGACAGCCATTCCCAATCCAAAATCTCAAATCCCAAATCCAAAATTCTTATGAGAGCTACAAGCCCAATTGTTGCATCTGAGCAACTGGCAACTCAGCAACTCTCAACCGTCAGGCGATTTTTACAATACCTGCGACCATATCGCAAAGAAATTCCCATTGCCTTGACATTAGTACTAATTGGTGCGTCAACTCAGGCGATCGCACCTTTTTTACTTGGTTGGTCAGTTGACCATCTAATTGCCCAAGGTAATTTATCTGGGTTGTTGCTGCTGTTAGGACTATTAGCATTACTCTACGTACTTGGTATTTCGGCAACCCGTGGTCAAATTGTGCGTGTCGGCTGGATTATGCAGCGATTATTGGCACAACTGCGCCAAGATATCTTTCTGAAAATTCAGAGTTTGCCACTCAGCTTTTTTGACCGCAGTGAAGCAGGCGATTTGATGAGTCGCTTACTAAATGATGTCAATACCGTCAATCAAGCATTCGGACAAACCGTTGCCCAAATGTTGGGTAACGTTTTTAGTTTGGTTGGAATTGTCATTGCGATGTTGGCAATTAATTTACAACTCGGTTTATTGAGTAACCTAGTTGTACCACTGATGATTTTTACCACCAGCTTATTTGCTCGTTGGGCAAGAACTAAATTCCGCGTCACCCGGCAAACCATTGGTGACCTCTCAGCCAAATTAGAAGAAGATATTAGTAGTGTGCGTGAAGCCCAAGCATTTAACCGCGTACACATCAACATTCAAGAATTTGACATGCTCAACGCAGCTAACCGGGATGCCAATGTCGAGGCGGTGGCGATTACTGCGGCCTTTTTACCTTCAATTGATTTTCTTAACACCCTCGCCACCGCAGGCGTACTCGCATTCGGTGGTTATCTCGCCGTTACTGGAGCTGCAACAGTGGGTGTGGTGACATCATTTTTACTCTACGTCCAACAATTTTTCCGCCCGATTCAAATTCTCAGTCAGTTTTATACCCAAGCCCAATCAGCTTTTGCTGGACTAGAGCGGATTTTCCTGCTGTTAGATGAACCAGCCCAACTCAAAGATGCGCCAGATGCCCAAGAAATGCCAGCAATTCAAGGTGAGGTGAGATTTGAGAATGTCACCTTTGGCTATAATCCAGAGCAACTGGTTCTCAAAGGCGTGAACTTACACGCTAGTCCTGGACAAATGATTGCCTTAGTCGGGTCAACAGGTTCAGGTAAAACGACAATCATTAACCTAATATTGCGTTTTTATGATGTCTCTGGCGGGGCAGTCAAAATAGATGACATTGATGTGCGGCGTGTCACCCAAGCCAGTTTGCGCCGTCAGATTGGGATTGTTTTGCAAGATAATATTTTGTTCAGTGGCACTGTCGCCGAAAATATTGCCTTTGGCGCTCCTTACGCCAGCCAAGCCGAAATTGAAAGTGCGGCTCAATTGGCAAATGTCCATGAGTTTATTACTTCCTTACCACAAGGTTACGCCACCAAACTAGGTGAACGAGGTGCGCCCCTCAGTCAAGGACAGCGACAACTTATTAGTATTGCCCGTGCGGTGTTGATTAATCCCCGAATTTTGATTTTAGATGAAGCAACTAGCAGTATTGATACTCGTACAGAAGCATTAGTGCAGAGTGCGATCGCGCGGTTGTTACAAGGTCGTACCAGCTTTGTCATTGCTCACCGCCTCAGCACCGTCACCCAAGCAGATCAAGTCTTAGTCATTCAACAAGGGCAAATAGTCGAACAAGGCACTCACACACAACTGATAAAACAACAAGGAGTCTATGCAAATCTTTATAGCCTCCAACTAGGCGCAAATAATTCATAGGCATCATCTCAAACCTATAAATGGTATATCTGGAAATTGTTGCTCAAATTTAATTATGTCTGTTCAAGTCTACGGCATACCCAACTGTGGTACTTGCAAAAAAGCTCTAACTTGGCTGCAAAACAACCAAATTGACTATGAGTTTATCAACACCAAAGAAAATCCGCCCACCCGTGAGCAAATCGAAAATTGGGTAAAGTCCCTGGGTTCTGCTGTGATGCGAAATACCTCCGGGCAATCTTACCGCGCTTTAGGCGAACAAAAAAAGACTTGGAGTGAACAACAATGGATAGACGCATTCACACTTGATGCGATGTTACTCAAACGTCCATTGTTTGTTAAAGATGGAACAGCCGTATTGACTGGTTTCAAAAATGAGACATTAGTACGAGAAAAATTAGAATAGTTCCCAGAGGAAACTCCAGCCCAAACAGGCAAATGTTCGGTATTTCGATTTCCCAGACAATAATCTTGACTGGAGACTGTGACATTTTCATGTGTGGTTGTGAAATTTTTTCATTGGACTGCCTTCTGCCTTCTTCAATTAAAATTGCTGAGGTGGAAGTTTGAGCGTGACAACTTCTTTGATTCACAATGATTGATCAACCACAAACAGCAACAGCTTGGCAGGGAAAACTAAACTTAGTATATGAGAATCGCCAAAATTCGACCCAGCTAATTTATAACCATCATCAAGCACCCCTCAAAGTGCAACGTCCGTTTTACCCAGAAGGTGAAAAAGTCTGTCATAGTGTGATTTTACATACAGCCGGGGGTGTGGTGGGAGGCGATCGCTTATCATCTTATTTTCACCTTAAACCCGATACCCAAGCTTTAATCACCACAGCCGCAGCCAGTAAAATCTATCGCAGTAATGGTTTACAAGCCAGACAAACTCTAGATATTCAAATTGATGCAGGCGCTTGTTTAGAATTGTTACCCCAAGAAACAATTTTGTTTAACGGCGCAGATTATCGCCAAGATTTACAGGTAGAATTAGCACCCGGAGCGAGTTTTTTAAGCTGGGAAATTACCCGCTTTGGTCGCAGTGCTAGAGGAGAGAAATTCTTACAAGGAAAATGGCGATCGCACACTGAAATTTGGCAGCAAGGTGTTCCATTATGGATAGACCGTCAATTTTTACCAGGGAACCCCGAAATTTTTCACAGTCCATCTGGTTTATTTGGACAACCCATCGTCGGTAGCTTGCTTTGGCTTGGTCATCCAGTCTCCACAGAAATTGTCGAACAAGCACGTTCTCTCTTTACCCACCACTCCTCACTCCCCACTCCCCACTCCCCACTCCCCACTCCTCACTCAGCACTCAGCACTCAGCACTCAGCACTCAGCACTCAGCACTTAATAGGAGTGACACAACTAGAACATGGACTTTTGTGTAGATATCGCGGCGCTTCCACATCTGAGGTGCGAAACTGGTTTACAGCTGTTTGGCACATACTACGAACATCTTTTTTAAGTCGTGGTATATGTATACCGAGAGTTTGGCAGATTTAAACAAACGATAAAGGATGCAAAGATGCAACTTACGCCGCAGGAAAAAGATAAATTATTAATTTTTACTGCTGCTTTATTAGCGGAAAGACGCAAAGAAAGAGGCTTGAAATTAAATTATCCTGAAGCAGTGGCTTATATATCTGCTGCAATTTTAGAAGGCGCAAGAGATGGACAGACTGTTGCGGAATTGATGAGTTACGGCACAACTTTATTAAGCCAAGATGATGTCATGGAAGGTGTCGCAGAAATGGTACATGAAGTCCAGGTAGAAGCCACTTTTCCAGATGGCACAAAGTTAGTGACAGTACATAATCCAATTCGTTAAATTTATTTTAGAAAATTACTATGATACCTGGAGAAATTATCACAGCAGCAGGGGAACTAGAACTAAATGCAGGTCGTCCGACTGTAAAATTGCCAGTGGCAAATACAGGCGATCGCCCTATCCAAGTAGGTTCACATTTTCATTTTTATGAAGTCAATTCTGCATTAATTTTTGATAGAGAACAAGCCAAAGGAATGCGCCTTGATATTCCGGCTGGTACGGCAGTACGCTTTGAGCCAGGAGATGAAAAGGAAGTCACTTTAATACCCTTTACTGGTAGTCGGCAAGTTTATGGATTTAATGCTAAGGTAAATGGCCAATTATAGTTAAGGCTTTCATGCCTTAATACCAAATACATAAAGGCAGGGTCAGATGTTTTTGAAAGATTTACGCGGGTTAAATCTAGAATTTTTAAACACATTAAAAGGTGCAATTACTCTATTTATAGATCCTGGTCGTGCTGATGCAACTCCTGATATTGAAGATGGAATGATTAACATCAAAGCGACTAAATTAGCAATTGAATATATCAAATCAAAACCAGAAGTAACACAAATTATTCAAGAACGTTATATTGCACCGCCTCCAGATATGGAAGCGATTGGCAAATGTCCTGAAGGTTCACTAGGATATGCTTTTGCTAAATATATAAAAGATACAGGTTTTGACCCCAATTACTATCGGGGTTTAAAAATCACAGATGACACCAGCTATATCTTGCATCGCCTCCGACAAACTCATGATATTTGGCATGTAGTTACAGGATTAGGCTTTGATGTCAATGGTGAATTAGGATTACAAGCATTTTGTTTAGCTCAAATTCGTATCCCCTTACCCATTATTCTCTTAGCAGGGGGATTAATGAGAACATTAATTAATGCACCAGAACAAATGGATAATTTATTAACACAAATTGCCATAGGCTATCGTATGGGAGCAAAAGCTAAACCCCTGATAGCCCAAAAATGGGAAGAAAACTGGAATAAACCTCTATCCCAATGGCGCAGCGACCTGGGAATTGAACCCACCTCAGTCTATATACCCTAAAACTCAAATCTGCCCTCAATATATGGAGTGTTTTAGATGGGATTGAAGAAGAATTCAGAAGTCAGAATTCAGGAGTCAGAATCAATTAGTGGGGGTTTTAAACCCATTTATTCATCCACCCAGCGATGCACTGATGCCGAAGTGTCGCACAGAATTCAATTCTGAATTCTGGCTCCTGACTACTGAATTCCGTTTTGATAAAAAATAATTATCAGGATTAGTTATGAGTTATAAAATGTCTCGCCGCGCCTACGCAGAAACCTATGGGCCGACTGTAGGCGATCGCATCCGTCTGGCTGATACAGAATTGTTTATCGAAGTTGAACAAGACTTTACTACCTACGGTGATGAAGTGAAGTTTGGCGGTGGTAAAGTGATTCGTGATGGGATGGGACAATCGCCGATTTCTAACGCCGATGGTGCTGTCGATTTAGTCATTACCAATGCGTTAATCCTTGATTGGTGGGGAATCGTCAAAGCAGACATCGGCATTAAAGATGGCAAGATATTTAAAATTGGGAAAGCTGGTAATCCTTATATTCAAGACAACGTAGATATTATTATTGGCCCTGGAACTGAAGCCTTAGCTGGAGAGGGAATGATTCTCACGGCGGGCGGAATTGATAGCCATATACATTTTATTTGTCCCCAACAAATTGAAGTGGCGATCGCCTCTGGAATCACAACCATGATTGGCGGCGGTACTGGCCCCGCCACCGGAACCAACGCCACCACCTGCACCCCCGGCCCTTGGAACATTTACCGGATGTTACAAGCTGCTGATGCTTTTCCCATGAATTTAGGCTTTTTGGGTAAAGGTAACGCCAGTCAACCCCAAGCACTAGCAGAACAAATTCAAGCCGGTGCAATGGGTTTAAAATTGCATGAAGACTGGGGGACGACTCCCGCCACCATTGATACCTGTCTGAGTGTGGCTGATGAATACGATGTGCAGGTAGCTATCCACACTGACACCCTCAACGAAGCCGGGTTTGTGGAAGATACCATCGCCGCCTTTAAAAACCGCGCCATTCATACCTACCACACCGAAGGCGCAGGTGGCGGACATGCACCAGATATTATCAAAGTCTGCGGTCAAGCAAATGTTCTCCCCTCTTCCACAAATCCCACCCGTCCCTATACCCTCAATACCTTAGATGAACACCTAGATATGTTGATGGTATGTCATCACCTCGACCCAAGTATTGCCGAAGATGTGGCTTTTGCAGAGTCGCGCATTCGCCGAGAAACCATCGCCGCCGAAGATATTTTGCATGACTTAGGGGCGTTTAGTATGATTTCTTCTGACTCCCAAGCAATGGGGAGAGTGGGGGAGGTAATAATTCGTACTTGGCAGACTGCCCATAAAATGAAGGTACAACGGGGAAGTCTAGAGGGAGATAACCAAGCGGATAATTTACGCGCCAAAAGATACGTAGCAAAATACACTATTAACCCAGCCATTACACATGGAATTGCTGATTATGTCGGTTCTGTAGAAGCCGGAAAAATTGCAGACTTATGCTTGTGGCGACCTGCATTTTTTGGTGTCAAGCCAGAGATAGTGATTAAAGGTGGAATGATAGCTTGGGCGCAAATGGGTGATGCTAACGCCAGTATTCCCACACCCCAACCTGTTCATATACAACCAATGTTTGGCAGTTTTGCGGGTGCGAGGAATGCAACATCTTTCACCTTTGTTTCCCAAGCAGCTTTAGAAAGAGAAATTCCCCATCAGTTGGGATTACAAAAATCAACTGTGGCGGTGACTGGAACTCGCCAATTAAGTAAAGGTGACTTGAAGCTAAATGACGCATTACCACACATCGAAGTAGACCCAGAAACTTACGAAGTCAGGGCTGATGGCGAATTGCTGACTTGTGAACCTGCAACAGTTTTACCAATGGCCCAGCGTTACTTTTTGTTTTGAGTTGCCAAAATTATAAGAGAGAGTGCGATCGCCTAGCACTCTCTCTTATATAGGACTTACGCAGTAAGACGAAAAACCAAGGATTTTGGTAATGGTAGGTTTTATCAGTATAGGGGTGTATGTATTCAAAACTCTTCATCCCACAACCTTTAACCCTTACACCCAGTCTCCACAGACAATTTTTGTGCGTAAGTCCTGTTATAAAGAAATTTCCCTAACCAAGTTTTGTATTTTTACTTGGAAGGAGATGTCGAACCTGGTTGAACACCACTATCAGGAGTTGTAGATTCTGGTGCAGGAGTTACACTACCAGGAGTGCTGGAATCTGGGGCTGGTGTAATTTGATTAGGAGTTGTAGATTCTGGTGCAGGAGTTACACTGCCAGGAGTTGTAGATTCTGGTGTAGTAGTGCTACCGGGGGTTGTAGAATCTGGGGCTGGTGTAATTTGATTAGGAGTTGTGGAATCTGGTGCAGGAGTTGTAGATTCTGGTGTGCTGCTACCAGGTGCGGGAATTGTATTGGTAGGATTTGTGGAATCTGGTGCAGTTGTACTGCCAGGAGTTGTAGGTTCAGCAGGTACTGTTGTGCTGTTAGGTGTTGACTCAGGTGTGGTTGTTGTACTGTCTGGGCTGGTTGTGGTGCTAGAAGGCTGTGTTTCGGGTACGGTGGTAGTACCAGAAGAACTTGGGGTAAGTGGTTGACCGTTGGGACAACGGGAATTTAAGGGGAAACGTTCACACAGAATTTTTAAACCTTCTGGTGACAATTGAATTTCCGTTGGTGAACTAGTGGATGGGCTACTGGACTGAGCAATTGGGGATTTACTGGATTGAGCAACTGCAACGTTAGCACTCAAAGCCAAAGTCAAAGCTGTACCAATCAACGACAGAGATTTTCCCTTCATTATGAACTTAACCTCAACGGAAACAGAACACTCGCCCCATTAAACCAAACAATTAAATTTAGAAAATCATCCTAAAAGCTGATGTTTATTTTTGCTGAAAAATTTAGTCATCTCTGCGGAAATATAAGAGTTTCAATAATTTTACTGAAGTAAATTCGTTGTTAAAAATACAAACAATTTTAATATTTTTTTTAAGCAGAGGATAATTAATTCCAGATAGAATCAGAGATACATAGATAAAAATCAGAAATTTATCAATGTAAACCTAATAACTTACTCTCATACAACATCTAGATACATAAATATTTTTCCAGTAACTATTAAAATTCTTTATGCGACGAGACTCGATATTTTATAAACTATTTCAACAATTCCCACCTTTGTTATTTGAGCTACTGCAACATCCTCCCAATAATGCTCAAAGTTATCGGTTTGATTCCGTGGCTATTAAAGAACCTAGATTTGAAATTGATGGCGTTGTCTTGAAAAGTTTTGTGGAAGGAAACCTTCCCCACAAACTTTTCGCTTTCTCCCACCAGAAGATGAAGGCGCAGGAATCGTGTATTTCTGTGAGGTACAGTTTCAAAGAGATGAACATCTGTATAAAAGAGTTTTTGCCGAATCATCATTATATTTTTACCGTAATAGTACCCGATTTATTGATTGGCAAGCAGTGATAATTTATCCATCACGCAATATTGAGCAAACAAATACTCATCCCCATCGCTCATTGTTGAACGGTGAACAAGTGCATCGGGTGTATTTAGATGAATTAGGAGATATTCGCTCTTTACCTATGTGGGTAGCACTGATGGTTTTAACTACCTTATAAGAAGAACAAGCACCCGTAGAAGCACGATATTTGTTAACTAAAGCAAGTCAAGAAACTTCATCGCCATCAAGTCGCGCGATAATAGAAATGATTACAACGATAATGGTCTATAAATTTGAAGTATTAAGTCGCACAGAGGTAGAGCAAATGCTAGGAATTACACTCAAGGAAACAAGAGTTTACAGAGAAATTAAGGAAGAAGGGCGTGAAGAAGGACGTGAGGTGATGGCTAATGCTATTTGTCGCCAGTTGAGTAAACGATTGGGACAGGAACTTTCTCCAGAAATACATGACTCAGTTTTTAGTTTGTCTTTACCTTTACTGGAAGATTTGAGTGAGGCGCTGTTAGATTTTACTGGTGTGGCTGATTTACAAGCTTGGTTAGACGCGCGATGATTCGCAATTGGCACAATTGCTGCTGTGGCTGATGAATAATATAAGACGGTTCAGTGATGAAGAAATGTAGGTTGCTTAGAGCGATCGCGCTGAATATTCTCTTCATTTGACTCAGCCAGTTTGATTTTTATACAATCCCATACAGGTCAAAGACTTCTGTCACGTTGCTATTAAATTTAATACAAAGTTTCGATGCTTAGTGAAATTTAAATTATAAATATCCCCCTAATTCACCCTTTTGAAGAGGAACTTTGATTGTACTTCCTCTATTTTCAAGGGGGCTAGGGGGATCGAAACCTTCACTAACTGTATTGCCTCATAACTCACATCTTGCACTTTCGTGAGAGTGGCTATTGTTCTTTAATGATGATTAGAGGTGTAATAAACCTTCCCACCAGTGTCAGGGACAAAATGGCAGCTAACACAAGAACGCCATAAAGCCTTCCAAATTGGTTCTTCAGACTTGCGGTAATATTCACCCATTACAGGTTTGATGGCTTCAGTAGCCTTCAATAAATTGTAGTGAGGAATATTCAAGAAGATGTGATGGGCAACGTGAGTACCGATATCGTGATGGATATGATTAACCAAACCGTAATTGCGATCGATACTCGAAATTGCACCTTTGAGGAAAGTCCAATCATCACCACGATACCAAGGAATATCAGGTTCAGTGTGATGTAAAAATGTTACCAAATCTAACCAAATCACAAACACGATGTAGGGCATAGCGTAGTATTTAAACAACCACATCCAACCCCATTGATAGGTGAGTACCCCTAACAAACCTACCATCCCAATCCAGAGTGCAGTGCTAGTAATAATGTCCCATTTTTCTGAGGGCTTGAAAAGTGAGCTACTTGGTGAAAAGTGCGAACCTTCTTTGTTGGGAGAACGCTTAAATAAATAGACTGGATAAGCCAATAAAAATAAATAATATCGACCTATTTTCTGTGCCAAAGGCATTTCTTTATACTGTGATTCACTCACAGGATACCAGCTTTCATCATTATCAATATTACCAGTATTTTTATGATGTGTCCTATGGCTGATGCGCCAGCCGTGATAAGGCACTAGTATAGGAGTATGAGATAAATGCCCAATTAAGTCATTGAGCCATTTATGCTTGGAAAAAGATTGATGTCCGCAGTCATGACCAACAACAAATAAAGCCCAAAACATTGTGCCTTGCATTAACCAGAAAAAAGGCCAAAAATACCAAGAATCAAGATAATGCGCCACTGCATAAAGTGAACCAATAATCAGAATGTCACGAAAGAAATAAAACAGCGATTTACTGACATTGGGTTGAAAACATTCATCTGGGATAGCAGCTTTTAAATCTTGGAGAGTAAACGGCAGTTTAGTTGCATCCTCAGAAGCTTGATTTGCACGAGAACTGTCGAACGGGATAGTAGTTGATTGCACTTGGTTCTTTGATAAAAAATAAAGTCGAACTGTTTTAGAGGTTTTCCTTCCCCTTTGGGATACTTGCGATGCTGATATAGACGCAAGACAAAAATATCTGGCAATTCACTGAGCAATAACTAAAATTTATAGAGAATTGCCAGAAATCTTTAATGTGCAGACAAATAATCTCTTCGCTCTACTTTGAGGATCTGAGATTAATTCAGCGAGATTTTAGCTGAATTTTGGTTTACTTACCTGCGTAATATTCGTTAAAAGTTTGATAACCCTCATCAGTCACATAAAGTTGACATTGGTCTGTAATTTGTTTCATTAAAGACCAAGAAAACTTAAATTCGTCATGCAAATAATTTCCCCAATTTTCTTTAATGCTGCTGTACGCTAGGCGTAAATTATAAGAGGGGATAGCAGTAGAAATGTGATGTGGGACGTGGACGTTAATATCGTGGCACAGGAACTCTACCCACCGGGGATAATCACAATGAATAGTCCCGAATAGCTGCGCCATTGCTTCATTCCATTTGCTGGCTTTGTCAAACGGCACATCAGAGAAAGTGTGGTGAACAATGGTGAAGGTACTCATCCAGAAATGGTATATCATCCAAGGTATAAACCAGAATTTGATAAATCCCCAAATCCCAGTTGTAGCAATGAGGGTAGGAAACACAACTGCTGCAAAAACCACAACTACAGCAACTGAAAGTTTAATACTTCCTTGGTCTTTAACTTTAAAGTTGCGCCAATCGAAATGCACAACCGCCCAATGTCCAATGGAACCTACCCACCACAGCCGCTTTTTCATGAATAATTTAAAAGCAGATTGACGAGTGTTACCCCAATTGGTAAAAACTTCTGGTCGGATGGGATGCCAAGCATTATCCTCATCTAACTTGTTGGTATGTTTGTGATGATGATTATGCTTGATTCGCCAACTGTGAAAAGGGTAGATCAGGGGCATCATAAATATATGCCCTACTAAATCATTTACCCACTTCTTTTTGGCAAATGAACGATGACCGCAGTCATGTCCAATTACAAAAAAACCTGTTAAAGCAGTCCCTGTAAAAATCCAGGCAAGAGGCAATAGAAACCAGGGAGAAATTGCCAAACTATAGTAGCCTAAACCCACCATCAAAACATTGAAGAAAACCTGTGTCCAAGCTTTACGTCTATTCTGCTGAAAACATTCTTTTGGCAAAGTTTTGATAATATCTTTGAGCCTTAGTTGGGAATTACTAAGGTCTTTATTTGTGGCTTGCGTCTTGATGATTGATGTAGTCATGAAAACCTAAAAAACAACAAACTCCTCCACCAAGTCACATCAAAGTAACTTGTCGTAAAAATCTTTGAATTAACGCTCTGGATTATAGCAACTTTAGCTACCCAAGCACAGAAGTAAGTAGCTTTTAGATAGAACTGACCAAGAGTATGTCATGGTAAAATCACCAATTTATCTATGAGGTCAATTCAACATCTAATAATCTAAAACCCAAAAATATTTGACTAATGGATATTAGAAATACCTTTGTCATTAATCATTGGCAAACCAATAACTAATGACAAATGATAAACGAATTACGACTTTTTGTCTGCAAGTTTTACATTTTTGGCTAGACCGAAGAGTTGCAAAAACTGAATTGTCATCCAGGTCATATCGATTTCCCACCATTCCAAACCGTGACGGGCTGAGTATTGAAAAGCATGGTGGTTATTGTGCCAACCTTCACCAAAAACTAGTAGGGCTACCCACCAGCAGTTAGTTGAGTTATCGCCAGATTCATGGCTGCGATAGCCAAATTTATGGGTAGCACTGTTCACTAACCAGGTGCAATGATAAACCCAGACAATGCGAACAAAAATTCCCCAGATGACAAATGGCCAACCGCCTAGAAACAA
The DNA here is from genome assembly GCF_014696905.1 of Nostoc sp. FACHB-190. Taxonomy (NCBI): domain Bacteria; kingdom Bacillati; phylum Cyanobacteriota; class Cyanophyceae; order Nostocales; family Nostocaceae; genus Nostoc; species Nostoc sp. FACHB-190. Next base: position 75,710 of record NZ_JACJQW010000027.1, on the reverse strand, counting down.
CAAGAGAAAACCTAGAGCAAATTGGATGAGAATAAAATATTTTTCTAAAAACTGATAAACTGGGTCTTCGGCAATATCTTTGGTAAAGCGAGGAACATCAGCATGAGCAGGGCATTTGTGAATTAGCCAACCCATGTGGCTCCACCAAAAGCCTTTATTGGAATCATGGGGATCTGGGTCAGTATCGGAATATAAATGATGAATGCGGTGTGTTCCTACCCATTCTATTGGCCCTCCTTGACAGGCTAATGTCCCGAAGAATACCAAGAGATATTCCAACCATTTGGGCGTTTGGAAACTGCGGTGAGTAACAAGGCGGTGAAAACCTAGGGTGATTCCTAAACCACCTGTTATCCAGTAAAGTAATAAACCCACACCAACTGCCGTCCAGCTAAAGTTGCTAGGAACAAGGGCAAATAACGCGCCGATGTGTAGACCAACGAAAAATAGGGTATTCACCCAATTGATTTGAGGTTTAGTTGAAGTAGCAATTGTCATGCAGTAACCTGTGTTGAAATTGTTCAGCCTAATCTGCGCGATCGCACAATCCGCACATTTATAATTTTTTATTTAATGAGGAAATAATGAACAGCTTGGAACAGATGCGGCAAGCAGAACAGGCACTGTTAGAGATTTTTTCTGGAATTGACGCTCAGGTCAAGCATAATCTAAAAAGAGTCCTGGATGCCTTTCGTAATCAGCGCGTAGGAGCGCACCACTTTGCCAGTGTAAGTGGTTACGGTCATGATGATTTAGGACGAGAAACTTTAGATAAAGTTTTTGCGGAAGTAATGGGTGCAGAGGCCGCAGCCGTGCGAGTGCAGTTTGTATCGGGAACTCACGCGATCGCTTGCGCCCTTTATGGTGTACTCCGTCCTGGTGATGAAATGTTAGCAGTGGTCGGCTCTCCCTACGATACGCTTGAAGAAGTGATTGGGTTACGGGGTGAAGGCCAAGGCTCCCTTATAGAGTTTGGCATAAAATACCGCCAATTGGAGCTAACTTTAGGAGGAACTATCGATTGGCAAGCTTTAAGTAATAGCGTTAATCATAACACTCGTTTAGTTTTAATTCAGCGTTCTTGCGGCTATTCTTGGCGGACTAGCTTATCAATTGCGGATATCACCAAGATTGTGCATATCGTCAAACAGCAAAATCCTGATACTGTTTGCTTTGTGGATAACTGCTACGGCGAATTTATCGAAACTCAAGAACCCACTCATGTTGGTGCGGATTTAATGGCGGGTTCCTTAATTAAAAATCCTGGTGGGACAATTGTTACCGCAGGCGGTTACGTAGCTGGTCGGGCTGATTTGGTAGAAGCTGCCGCCTGTCGCCTCACAGCCCCCGGTATCGGTAGTTATGGCGGTGCTACTTTTGACCAAAATCGCTTGTTATTCCAAGGCTTATTTTTATCACCGCAGATGGTGGGTGAGGCGATGAAGGGAACTTTCTTGACTGGTTATGTTTTTGACAAACTTGGTTATCCGGTGAATCCTGCGCCCCTTGCACCTCGTGGTGATGTGATTCAGGCGATTAAACTGGGTTCAGCGAAAAAATTAATCGCTTTTTGTAAGGCGGTGCAGCAAAATTCCCCCGTGGGTTCTTATCTTGACCCCATACCGGATGCTATGCCGGGATATGAGAGTAAAGTTGTGATGGCTGGGGGAACATTTATTGAGGGGAGTACCTTGGAATTTTCGGCGGATGGGCCGTTGCGGGAGCCTTATATAGTTTATTGCCAAGGGGGGACTCATTGGACTCATGTAGCGATCGCATTAGAAGCGGCAATTGAAGCAGTTGGGAGTGCTTGAAGTTACATGAGTTAGGATTGTCTCACGCAGAGACGCGGAGGCGCAGAGAGTTAATGATTGAGAATGAGATTACTGGTGCTGTGGTGAATGTTGCTTATAAGGTTCACACAACATTGGGGCCTGGGTTGCTGGAATCTGTATTATGAGTCGGTTATGGATTTTGAGTTACGGAGGCGAAAGTTAAAGGTTAGTAGACAGGTAGCAATTCCGGTGATTTATGAAGGTATGTATTTGGATGAAGGCTTCCGTGCTGATTTGATAGTCGAGGATCGGGTGATTGTTGAACTCAAATCGGTAGAAGCGGTTCATCCAGTACACAAAAAGCAACTACTTACTTACCTCCGCCTTGCTGATAAACGAGTCGGATTACTCATCAACTTCAACGTCACACTCATCAAAGATGGAATATCCCGCGTAGTTAATAACCTCTAAAAAACTCTCTGCGCCTCCGCGCCTCTGCGTGAAATATCACTCCGGTAATTTATACTCCCCAACAATCCGTTTAGCATACTCCGGCACATGCGCCTCTAACTTCTCAGGATGATTCCGCTTCACATACAAGTAATTTCTTGTAAAGTGCGAATCAATTGAGAATCGGGCATATTCCAAACCTTTGGGGCCGATTTTATCAATGACTACGCCCATCATTTTTGCTACCCACATCGGTAAGGTTACGCCTTTGTCATAAGCCGGAATCCCTTGTTGTACGGCTTCTTTACGGTTCCCTTGGGACATTACAGGTTGAGTGTCTATCTGGTCTTTTACCAAGTCCAGCATTTCTTTACCTGTATCATTTCTCACTAAAATCCACTGCCAGCCGAAGGGTGCGCCCATGTAACCAACGACTAAATCGGCTAGGGAGTTGACGTAATCAAAGCAACTCATACAAGAGGGGGCGAAGACATCTTTGAGTTGGTTGGTTTTTAAGCCAAAGAAGGGGACTTTCTCAATTGAGCCGTCTTCGTGTTTGAAGTGAATGCGGAAGTCTTGCATGAATTCGTAGTGTACTACTGTGTCAGGCGATCGGCTGGTGGTTTCTAGGAATTTTTTCAGTCCGGCGCGGGTGACGTTATCTACGCAGGGTGTACCTAAGACGTATAACTTTTCTAGACCGAGTTTCTTTTCTACTGCCCGGAGTGCTTGAATTTGGCAACCAACGCCAATGACTAATAGTCGCTTCATCCCGGATTTTTCTACTTCTTCCAAAATAGAAAGGTTGGGAGAGAGTGTTGGTTTATTTACCCGTGCCGCCAGTATTTCTTCTGGGGTGCGAGCAATCACAGGCATGGGTTGGAAGCGGTCTTCTTTGGTATTTTGAACGCAGACTACGCCTTCGACTAAGCCACGATTTAGCATTTCGATGGCAATACTGCTAACTATCCCCGTCCATTGTGCGCCTTCGATGGGCTGTTGTTTCCGGGCTGTCATCATTTCTTGATGCACGCCAAAGTAAAGTTCATCCGGGTTTTCGAGATGGCGCGAACGACTGTGGGTTTGGGTTTCGAGGGTGTCTATCTGCTGGGTAATAAACGCACAAGCTTCCTTGACATAGTGAATATAGTATGTATCACACAGCCCACATTCACTGCACAGTTCTTTGGCAGGGCGACGGCTACCGGGTTTTAAGGCTTTGGCTTTTGTATGCTTGCTAGAATCAACAGAGGTCATATAAAGTTTGTTTTATCCAGGAATCCTTTTACTACAATACCTTTACAGCTTATGAACTTAACTATAGAAATTGAAAAAGAAGAGGATGGAAGTTTATTAGCTGAGGTAATTAATTTTCCTGGCGTGCTGGTTTATAGGGTCACAAAAAGATTTTAAGCCTTAGCTTTGTAAGTGCTTTCCCGATAAGTTGGAACTGATCAAAAATTTTTGCATTGATGATACAGAGACGTTAAAGATATTTAGTAAATGAAAGATAAAAGTTTTTTACATAATGATGAATTTTATCAACTTCCTACTACGAAATTATTAGAAATACTCGAAAATGGTTTGTTGTTGGAGAGGGGACGTGCATTATTTATTCTTGCGCGGCTTTCTGGTGACAATAAAGAACTTATTCCCATAATTGTAAAGCAGATATACGATTCTAAAAACCGGACTGCTATAACAATTGGTACAGTTTCTATTTCTTGTTTAGGTATTGCTGGCTTATTAGAAGCAGATACTCAAGATACAAGAGATATTGTCAATTTACTTCTCGAAACATGGACAGAACCAGACCGTAGCAATATTATTGATTTTTTAAAGTTACAGCATATTTCGGGTACATAATTGCTCTAAAGTAACTAAAAACAACGGAGAAGAATTTCTAATATCATTGATATGACTAAGTAGATAGACACCATTATTTAGAAGACGCATTTCGACTTCTCCCCAAGGGAGACGCTACGCGAACGCTCAATGCTCATTATGCTGGCTAAAAGAGGGTTGAGCGGAGCCGAAATCCGTTAATCGCAAGTTAGGTTTAATTTAGTCCTTCTACTTGTATCAATATTGAGATTAGGCAAAAAAATGCCCAGATGCAGGGGATTGCTTACTTGAAAGAGTAGTTGGATTTACACACAAGCGCATAAATATAATGAAGCTTATCAAAAATTTCAAATGCAACGGAAGTTGAGATGAAGTACGATCGCCCTCTTCCTTGTAAAAATTAATTATTTTTTACAATACTTAAAAGTGTGATAAAAAAGTTACTGTAATCCTTAAAAAATGTTGAAGATATTATGATTAACGTCAGCGAAGCTCTAGAACCTCTTGCGGCTTGGTTTCGTTCTTTGGGAATACCCCAGCCGATTGTGGAATGGGGGCATCCTGTGATGATGGGAATTGTTGTGGTAGTGATGGGTAGCTATGTTGCATGGACTGGCTGGCGCGGGAGGCTGGCGCAGGATAAAGATGTGTCTTTTAACAACCGTATGGGGCATCGTCTCCTAGCACCTTGGATGTTTTTCTTTTTAGCGGCTGGTTATCCTGGTGGAGTTTTATCTTTAGTGATGCAGCGTCACCCAATTTTTGAGAGTCCCCATTTTTGGACAGGTTCACTTGTACTAATACTTTTATTAATTAATAGTTTACTGACGTTAGGTGGTTTTGGTGGTGATAAACCTGCTTTACGTACTACCCATGCCTATTTAGGTAGCGGAATTTTGGGGCTGTTGGTGATTCACGGTGTCTTGGGGTTGATTTAATACCTTGAGGACTAACGCACAATGATTGTCTGTTGAGAATGGGTATAAGGGTTTAGGTATTCAAAATCCTTACACTCTGTACCTTGATTTTTCACATCACTGCGTCAATTTTATTAGTTTAGATACACGAAGCCCGCAAATGCGGGCTTTGTTTGTATGAATCTAATAAACTATACTTCACCAACAGCATCAATTTTGAGTGCTGCCCAGTTGAGAGTTTGAATTGTCTTATGCTTCAGACGAGTGGTGTGATTATTTGCCTTGGTTATATTTTTGGGTTGTTGTTTACAGCTGTTCCTTGGGGTGGGGTATGGGTGTTAATTTTGGCGATAGTGGGGGCAGTTTTTTTGAGAAAGCGCAACACACCGCCCCAGCCCAAAGAAAGCATTGTCAGCAAAAGTAAAGCTACACCCAATATTTGGCAATCATTCCCTCATCCGCGAGCTTGGTTAGTTGCTGGTTTGGTAGGATTGTTAGCAACCTTTTATTTTCAATTGCGATCGCCTCAACCCAGTGTCAAAGATATTAGTCAATTTGTCCCCGCAGATAATGTGGCGAATCAAGAACAGCTATTTATTGTGCGCGGTGAAGTAGAAACTAGTCCCCGGTTAACTCGCAGTCAACGGGGACAATTGTGGTTAGCAGCAACTCAGCTAGATGAAATTAAAAATGGCAATGGCCCAGCCAGTGTACCAAAAGGTGTTACAGGTAAATTGTATGTAACTTTACCACTGCTGCAAGCAACTGGCTTACATCCTGGGCAAGAAATTGCTGTCACAGGGATTTTATATAAACCAAAAGCTGCTTCTAACCCTGGTGCGTTTGACTTTCAAAAGTATCTCAAACAAGAAGGATCATTTGCTGGTTTGATTGGAAGGCAAATCAATATTGTCAATGATGAGAATACATGGGGATGGTGGCAAGTTCGAGAGCAAATTTTAAAATCATTTGTTGAAAGTTTAGGCATTCCCGCAGGAACGCTGGTGAGTGCAATGGTTTTGGGTAGTAAAGCGGTTGATTTGCCTTATGATATTCGGGATTTATTTGTCAAAGCTGGAATGGCTCATGCTTTGGCTGCATCTGGGTTTCAAACTTCGTTAATTTTGGGTGTAATTTTACAGCTAACAAAACGCACAAATAAAGCAATTCAATTTACACTCGGTTTTGTGGGTTTAATGATTTTTCTCAGTTTATCAGGATTTCAACCTGCGGTATTACGAGCCGTAATTATGGGTAGTGCGGCATTGGTTGGGTTGTTATTAGATAGAAAAGTCAAACAGTTTGGTTCGCTTTTATTAGCCGCAACATTATTATTGTTATTTAATCCTTTGTGGATATGGGATTTAGGTTTTCAACTGAGTTTTTTAGCCACATTAGGATTAATTGTCACTGTCCCAGCAATCACAGAAAAATTGAATTGGCTACCACCTGCGATCGCATCTTTAATTGCTGTACCTTTAGCCGCCACAATTTGGACTTTACCTGTCCAACTTGCAGTATTTGGTGTAGTCCCGGCTTATAGTTTGTTGCTGAATATGATTACTACACCATTTATTTCCGTGATTAGTATTGGTGGGATTATGAGTGCGATCGCGGCATTAGCATCATCTAATCTTGGTAGTATTCTGGCTGGAGTCTTGCAATATCCTAGCGACTGGCTCATTCAGTTGGTAGAATTTTTTAGTAACTTGCCAGGAAACTCATTAGTCGTGGGGAGTATTTCAACTTGGCAAATGTTAGGCGTTTATGCTTTGATTCTTTTAGTTTGCTTAGTTAAATGGTGGCAAAAACGCTGGTGGTTTGCTGGGCTAATGATATTTGGTTTAGTACTCGTTCCCGCTTGGCATTCCGCAAATACATTATTTCGGATTACTGTGTTAGAAGCTGGTTCAGAACCAGTTGTTGTCATTCAAGATAAAGGCAATGTCACCTTAATTAACAGTGGTGATGAAGGTACTGGACGTTACACAATTGTACCATTTTTGCAACAGCAAGGCGTGAATAAAGTTGACTGGGCGATCGCTAGTGATTTTGATAATAACGATAATAATGCTTGGTTAGAAGTAGTCCAAACCATTCCCATCAAAAATTTCTACAAATATGCTCTTAAGCCAGAGACTAACCCCACAAATCAAGAAATTCAACAAGCAATTCAAAAGCATCAAGGTATTTATCAAACTGTTGTTCCAGGACAACAAGTAGTTACAGGTTTAACAGTTGCCCAACTAATTAAAGAGAAATTACCTGTTTTATATTTGCAAATTCAAAATCAAACTTGGTTACTAGTAGGTGATGTAGAGCCTCAAGAAATAGAAAGATTAGCTAAATCTGGCAGTTTACCTAGTCCTCAAGTATTGTGGTGTACGCCGGAAGCTTTGAAAGATTTAATTAAATTATTTCAGCCAAAAATAGCTATTGCTACCTCTACTAACCTGGAGCCAAAAATTATGAATGAACTTAGTAAAAACACAACCCAAATTTTTCTCACTGGACGCGATGGTGCAATTCAATGGACACCGAATAATCAGTTTGAATCATTTATTCAAGAAACAGAAAATAAATCATCTGTTTTATAGACAAGAATTGTGGTGAGTAATGAGTAGTAAGTAATACTACTCTTATACCAATTTAATATGAAGACGCATATAAAAATCAATTACCCCCCTTAATCCCCCGTTGGAAAGGGGGGAAATAAGACAATCTAGTTCCCTCCCCTTTATAAGGGGAGGGTTAGGGACTCACAAGTGTAGGTTTTTAACAGAGTGATGAGTAGCGACTCTAAAAATCACGATTTAATCAGAGTTTCATCACCCTCACACCCTTACACCCCTACACCCTAAATCAAGATTTTTGGGGCAGAACGTAAAAAACCTACACCTGTCAGAGGGTTAGGGAGGGGTAAAATACTGTGCAGATTTACATAAAATTGGTATTACGAGAATACCTAACGGCGAACCCGCAGGATAGGAAACAAAGTTATAGGCGTTTGAGAGAGTTATTGCGTAAGTCTTAACTCATTACTCATTACCCATTCTCATTACTTAAATAAATTAGCCTAGACTGGGTGTCTGGCATCACTGTAAACTCGATTTCTGCAAAGGTCTTAATTATTTCAATTTTTGCAGTATTTATGATGATGTTAAAAAAATGCAACAAAGTTATAAGAAAAATAGTGGCTATTCAAAATACATCCTAAACTAGTTGAAAAAATCTTAAGTATATGCAGAAGCACCGCTTAGGGAAAGTAGTGGTTTTCTTTGGCAACTTTCCCTTGACTATTCATGTACCCGCAGCACCACGGAATGAGCAGTTAAATTTTTTGCGCGATCGCATCATTTTTCATGCTAATAATCTTGTAGAACATGGATTATGGGAAGAACCACTGAGTGATCGTGAACTAGAAAGAATTATGGCAGATGTGGAAATTGAGCCAGTATTTTTTCCTCGGCTTTGTGATGTTGTAGCTTATCCTGGGCAGATATTGAGAAAATTATTCAGACATTAAAGAAAAATACAGAATCAAAAATTAATAGACATATTGCCAAAATTTTGATTTACAAGCTTTTCCTTGCGCTCATAGGTAAACCAAAAAATTCAATTCTGACTCCTGATTTCTAATTCTGCTAAAGCTACCGCACCCCAAAGTGGTGCATCATCACCCAAAGCCGCCGGAAGAATTTCAAAATCTATTTCTGGTAAGGCGGTTTCACGGGCTGTTTTCTCTACAGTATTCCACCAAAGTTCTCCTGCTTTGGTTACACTACCGCCTAAAATAAACCTTTGTGGGTTAATCAAATTCGCTACATTTCCAATACCCACACCCAAAGCCCAAGCGCCACCTTGCAAAATATTAATTGCCAACTCATCACCTTGCGCCACCGCGTCACTGATGATTTTGCCAGTGATTAAATCTAAATCGTCATTGACTAAGCTACGTAATTGTTTACCTGAAAAGTGATTTGCTGGTTTTAATAAATATTCTTTGGCATCTTGAGCCATATAAGGGCCTGATGCTAGTCTTTCTACACATCCTTGTTTACCACATAAACATACTGGCCCCGCAGGATTAACTACTATATGTCCAATTTCACCAGCCATACCTGCGTTACCACGCCAAGGTTTACCATTCAGTATCCAACCACCGCCTACACCAGTGCTGATGGTGATATAAAACAAGCTATCGTATTCTTGACCAGCACCAAAGCGATGTTCACCCAAAGCTGCAATATTAGCATCGTTATCTACACTAGCAGGTACACCAAATTCTTGTTCTAGCAAGTGTTTGAGAGGTAGATTTTCCCAGCCAGGGACATGATGCGAAAGTCGCACTGTGCCTGTAGTAAAGTCTACAGGGCCGCCAAAGCTAACACCAATAGCTGTGGGAGTTTCACCTTGGAGTAAATTATAGATGAGCGATCGCATAATTTCTAAATCAGTGGTAGCATTAGCACCTGTGGGTGAGAGACGACGTTCATAACGCAACCATTGACGCGAACCAAGTTGAGTTACGGCTGCGGCTAACTTAGTACCACCAAAATCAAGGGCTAGAATTAATGTCATTTGTTTGAATAAGCTAAATGCGATCGCTTATTCAGCTTACTAGGGATGCAAAATGACAATCAAGCACACAGCCTAGAAGATTTTTTGGCTGTAGATTTTATTAGGATACATATTTTCAAAATAAGTAATAGCAACTTCACCAAATACCTTCACAGCAGTCGCCCCAATTACAGGTTGCACAACTTGTCCAATACCAGGAACCCACCCTGCAATCATACCGCCCATCTCAAATAAAACTTGTCCACCACCCATTGCGATGATTGCAGCTGCTGTTGCGCCAGCGCCACTAGCAGGAATTAAATTCACACCATAAACTTGAGCAATTCTACTAACAACAGCCGCCTGTACACCAGCTAAACCAGCTTGAAACGTAACTACACCAATCATAAAAGTTCCACCAGCAATTCCAGCTGCTGCTCCTGCTCCCATCATCAACCAAAGTTCATCTCTAGCTTGGTCACGACAATATTTATTCATAGCAGAAATCTCGCTACCAAAAATTATTTCTTGTCTACTCAGGAAATTTCAGATTCATAACTGGGTAGATGCAGCGAGCAGCATTGGCTCTCAACATACTTTGCGTTTCTAGGCTTTAGAGGAAGGGATAGATAATACTAATTCTATAAGAAACTACACTCAATAAACCCTGTAGAAAGTTTGTATACAACCTCTCTTTAACAACCGATAAATTACGTTTTGATTAAGAAATAGTATAGGAATCATATTTGATTTCTGAAAAACCAAATTGTCTAGAAACACATTTATGATATTATCTAAGGATACTGGCAATATCCACCTAGAGATATCATCAATCAGTAAATTTAGCTATTTTTGATACACCGAAAGAGTTTATTTAAAAATAATTAAATTTTTCAAATAGAGATGTGATACCAATTCACGAAATTACTGATACAAATCACTTCCTCTGCAACTCAGATTCCGGTCGCCGAGAGACTTGTACCGAGCGTTCGCGCAGCGTCTCCGTCAGGAGAAGTCGAGGCGCTGCTTTCATGTCTGTATCATTTTTAAAGTGAAATGGTATGACAATTCACATCTCTATTGTTTGATTTAATTTAACGATTTTTTGTCTCTAAATCTCTCAGTCGCACTTCATTTTCCCGCTTACCAGTTCTGAGGGAATCTTCATAATTTCTGGTAGCTTGTGAATGTTGACGTTCTTTAGTAGCGTAATAAGGTTTACTAGGTTCATTTCTGCCTATTCTGCGGTCTTTAGCAGTGTAATAAGGCGGTGCTGTTTCTACTTTATGATTTTTTGCAGAATAATAGCCATCAGCCAACACAGAATTACTCGGTAAGCTAATCAAAATCACCAAAGCAGCGAGGATAAATACTGCTATTTTGCTAATTAACTGACGAAGAAGGCTTGGAATGTTTAGCATGGAAAAATTCTCCTATGTCTGAAACAAATGCCTAAATGCTAAAAATACTAATTGCGATTAACGTCTTCCTCTAGGCTAATTATCTGTATATAAAAAGGAAGGTGATAAATATTCACCTTCCTTAATTAAGAATCTTATTGGTTAAATTTAGGCAATAGTTACATCTGGTGATAAATAAACATCTTGAATGGCGTGAAAGAGTTTCACACCTTCTTCAAATGGACGCTGAAAAGCTTTACGTCCAGAAATTAAGCCAGTACCACCAGCCCGTTTATTAATCACAGCAGTGCGTACTGCTTCCGCAAAATCATTTTTACCAGACGCGCCACCAGAATTAATTAAGCCTGCTCTGCCAGCATAGCAATTTAACACTTGATAACGAGTTAAATCTATGGGATGATCAGTGGTTAAGTCTGTATAAATTCGCTCATTTGTTTTGCCGTAACTTTCACCTGTAGCTTTAGCAACTGCACCATAACCATTGTTATATTCAGGTAATTTCTGTTTGATAATATCGGCTTCAATGGTTACACCCAAATGATTTGCTTGTCCAGTTAAGTCAGCCGCCAGATGATAATCTTTATCTTGTTTGAAAGCATTATTCCGCAAATAGCACCAAAGAATAGTCACCATACCCAATTCATGGGCGCGTTCAAATGCACGACTAATTTCTTGAATTTGTCTAGTTGATTGTTCGGAACCAAAGTAAATTGTTGCGCCTATAGCAACTGCACCTAAATTCCAAGCTTGTTCGACACTAGCAAATAAGACTTGATCAAATTGGTTGGGAAAGGTTAAGAGTTCGTTATGGTTAATTTTGACAATAAACGGAATTTTGTGGGCATATTTGCGTGAGACAATGCCTAATACTCCTAAAGTTGTGGCAACAGCATTACAACCACCGGCTATTGCTAATTTGACGATATTTTCTGGGTCAAAGTATATCGGGTTTGGCGCGAAAGATGCTCCAGCCGAGTGTTCAATGCCTTGGTCAACAGGTAAAATTGAAAGATAACCAGTATTTGCCAAACGACCTGTAGAATAAAGTTGTTGCAGATTCCGCAACACTTGAGGATTGCGATCGCTATTTAACCAAACTCGATCTACAAAGTCTGGCCCTGGTAAATGCAATAAATCTTGAGAAACTTTGGCTTTGTAGTTCAGCAGGTCTTCTGCTTCTTTACCTAACACTGACTCGATAGAACTAGCCTCTATCAATGTAGTAGTCATAGCACTTTCCTCAAACTTGAGAAAATAAGTTGGCCCTTACCCTAGCATTCTGACATTTTATCTCTCAGACAACCGAACTATTTCAGCAAAAACTTATTTTTGGAAGCTAGTATATGTTCTTTAGAGTTAATTTGAGTAATCGCCCTAGTACAAAAAGGCAAAAGTAAAAATAAATAATAACCATACCACAAGCCTTTTAGGAATTCCAAATAGTCTGTTTATTTAAGCCGACCTGTACTAGTGCCAAATATTTTTCAGTATTTTTTGCTATTACTGCTGTCAGTTGTGCCGCTTTTATCTTTTTAGAGAAATTGTACACAACAAACAGCATAGTTGAATGTGATGTATTAGCCAAAAAAAAGAGAGGTTGTTATTTTACCTCTCTTTTTTAAATTTCATCAACTCAGGTATCAGGACTTTTATCCTTTACCTGTAACTTTTTCAATATCTGTTGGGTTTGTGAACAATGAAGCTGAGGACTTGGCACTGCTTGATGTTGTCGAAACCTACAACACGGATGTAGTGAGTAGGATATTGAGAACGGCAAGCTTGAACTTCGCCTAATACTTCGCGGGTGGTTTTAGCACCGAACAAAGGCAGCTTCCACAGTGTCCAGTAGAACTCTGTGGGTTCAGAAACTTCGTTAAATTCAATTGCTGGAATGTAGCCTTGGCTCAGAATGTACTGAACTTGTTTTTCAATTTGAGCATCGCTGAGGGGGGGAAGATAAGAAAGGGTTTCGTAGCGGCGCTCTTTTGGTAGGGTTTGCATAACTGGTGATAACTGTTTGCTATTTTGTGACGGCTTGGAAATTTCCTAACTGGCTAAGTTATCCCAGTCAGGATCGGAAAAACTCTGTTGTTCTGATTCAGGACTGGGGTTAGATAAACTCAGCTGCGTGATGCGTTCTAAGTGCTGGCGGCGTTGTTCTGTATTAGCTTGCTGAATACCAGTCCGAACCATTTCTGGTAAGAACTCAACAACTTCTTCGGCAATGTGTTCTCTGACTGTCATTATCCGCAAAGCTAAATCTGGCTTTTCTTGGAAAAGTTGTTTAATGTAAGCTTCTCCATCCTGGACTTTTCCTGCGGAAAAGTTATGTAACCAAATTGCCAATGGTGGATTCGTTTCGCCTAGCTGTGCCAGTACAGTCCTTAGCGCCTGATAAGTCAGGTAGCTTTGGAGCGTTCTGGCTGTATCTTTCGCAATTTGCTTGAGATTCATGCTTGACCCAGCCCAAATTTAAGTTAAAAGTAAAAAGTAATAAGTAAAAAGATTTCTTTTACCTTTTAACTTTTTACCTTTTACTTGATGATCAGACGGTATCAACTGCCTCAAACTCGAACTTGATTTCTTTCCACAGTTCGCAAGCCGCAGCCAATTCAGGAGACCACTTAGCGGCTTCACGGATGATATCGTTACCTTCACGAGCCAAGTTGCGGCCTTCGTTACGAGCTTGGACTACTGCTTCTAACGCTACACGGTTAGCAGTAGCACCAGGAGCATTACCCCAAGGGTGTCCAAGTGTACCACCACCGAATTGTAGTACGGAGTCATCACCAAAGATTTCAACTAGTGCGGGCATGTGCCATACGTGGATACCACCGGAAGCAACTGCCAATACACCAGGTAGAGAAGCCCAATCTTGGGTAAAGTAGATACCGCGAGACTTGTCTTGTTCGACGTAGTTTTCACGCAACAGGTCAACGAAGCCCATTGTAATACCACGTTCACCTTCCAATTTACCTACAACTGTACCGGTGTGAATGTGGTCACCACCAGATAAACGTAGGGCTTTAGCTAATACACGGAAGTGGATACCGTGGTTCTTTTGACGGTCGATTACTGCGTGCATCGCGCGGTGGATGTGCAGGAGAACGCCGTTGTCACGACACCAACGAGCCAAGGTGGTGTTAGCGGTGAAACCTGCTGTTAGGTAGTCGTGCATGATGATGGGCTGATTGAGTTCTTTAGCGTATTCAGCCCGCTTCAGCATTTCTTCACAGGTAGGAGCAGTCACGTTGAGGTAGTGACCTTTGATTTCGCCGGTTTCTGCTTGTGCTTTGCTGATAGCATCAGACACGAACAAGAAGCGATCGCGCCATCTTTGGAATGGTGCAGAGTTGATGTTTTCGTCGTCTTTGGTGAAGTCCAAACCACCGCGCAAACACTCGTATACAGCGCGTCCGTAGTTCTTAGCAGACAAACCTAGTTTGGGCTTAATTGTACAACCCAACAAAGGACGACCGTATTTGTTTAATTTGTCACGCTCAACTTGGATACCGTGAGGAGGCCCTTGGAAGGTTTTAATGTAAGCAACAGGAAAGCGAAGGTCTTCTAAACGCAATGCCCGCAAAGCTTTAAAACCAAATACGTTACCTACAATTGAGGTTAAAACGTTGGTGATGGAGCCTTCTTCAAAGAGATCCAGAGGATAGGCAATGTAGGCAATAAACTGGTTGTCTTCGCCAGGAACTGGTTCGATATCGTAGCAACGACCTTTGTAACGATCTAGATCGGTTAATAAGTCTGTCCATACGGTTGTCCAAGTACCAGTAGAAGACTCAGCCGCTACAGCCGCAGCTGCTTCTTCAAAGGGAACTCCAGGCTGGGGTGTAACACGGAACGCCGCCAGAAGATCCGTATCTTTAGGTGTGTAATCAGGTGTGTAATAAGTTAGTCTGTAATCTTGAACCCCGGCTTTATACCCAGCTTTTGACTGAGTCTTCGTTTGAGCGTAAGACATATCTATCCTTCCAAGATGTCACTCTTTTTACTTATCAAATCACGTTTTGTGCAACTTCCTCTCACCATTTTTTCACCCCCATCACTAGAGGAGAAAGTTAGGCACAATTTGTTGTTAGAGGTCGTCTTCGCCAAAGGGTAGCAGTGCTTCTTTAATTAACACTTGGTTTTTACCAGTGCTGTTCATGCTCAGGAGTGCATATCCTGGCGCTTGCGCCCTCGTTGGATGAAAAAATTTCTTTTATCTATTCTTCTTGACTCGCTAAACCTTTGTAGCCTCATTAAAAACTCTCTAATTTGCAGAAAGTAAGAGGTTATTCTCGTTTACATCCGTTTAATTATGGAAATGCGCGTTCTCGCTTACATTTCCGCACCCGCACTCCTGCTGTGTTTCCAATTTGTAGAAAACAAACCAGAAGAGACTTTGCGGGATGCTGATTTAGTCGAGTAGTCAGCGAAAGACAAAATTGCACACAACGTAATTTGTAACTTGTCTCACAATATATCAATAAATTGCATAAGTTATTCTTTGAAAGTTCTTAACTTATTTATTTAATTTTTTTATTACATAAAGTTTTAAACATTTTGTTAAAAATAGTTTACAAAAATGTACAAAGGTGTAGGGCATTAAGCTTGGCAAAATCATGACTACTGATATCCTAAAAAATCAAATGTTAAGTATTGACAGATGTTTTATTTTCTGCATGTGTGGGAATCTTAACTAACAAAGGATTGTGGGTTAAGGTGTATGGAATGGAAAGATTCGTCGAGTGTTGCATTGACTACAAGGCATTGTCTACTATCTTTCAGGACTTACGCACAAAGATTATCTGTAGAGATTAAGTGAAAGGGTGAAAGGATTTGAGATGTAAGGATTTTGAATCAGTACACCCCTATACCCTCGCCAAAACCCTTGATTGTTCGTTGATTTATTCAATAAGTCGGTGATCTAGTTGTGTGATGGTTTTGCGGTAGGCGATCGCTGTTTGTAGATAAAATAAAATAAAGTGATTTTCAAAGAAAACATCATCATGTCTTCGCTTCCTGTCAACGAAGCTCAAAAACAGTTGCAACAGCTAATCGACCAAGTTGCAGAACAAGGTAAACCTGTAATTATTCAAGGCGATCGCGGTAATGCTATTCTGCTGTCAGAACAGGATTGGTCTGCAATTCAAGAAACTCTCTACTTGTTATCTGTTCCTGGAATGCGAGAATCTATCAAAGAAGGACTAGCAACTCCTATTCAAGAATGCAATGAGGAATTGAATTGGTGAGTTGGCGTTTAGTTTACACAAAGCAAGCACAAAAAGATGCAAAAAAATTAGCCGCTAGTAACTTGAAAGAACAAGCTGAGGAATTACTCGCCATTCTTGAACAAAACCCTTGGCAAAATCCTCCACCTTATGAAAAGTTAGTTGGCGACTTAATAGGTGCTTATTCTCGCAGGATAAATATACAGCATAGATTAGTAAGTAACCACGCAAAATTAATTACAGTCATTGCGAGCGAAGCGAAGCAATCCCAGCCCTTGCGATTGCTTCATTTCGCTTCGCTCCATTCGCAATGACTTTGTGTAATTAATTATGTTTAACTACTTATATGAAATCATTGAATCTGAGCAAGTATTCAAAATAATTCGGATGTGGACACATTATGAGTAAATAGAAAGTCTGGGTTCTATTTGTTCGTAAAGCGATCGCTCTCATCAACAAGAAAGATACGATGGTTTTGCGGTAGGCGATCGCTGTTTTTAGATAGAATAAAATAAAGGTGTAGCTTGGGTGGAATGAAATGGAACCCAACATTATTAAGACCTTGTTGGGTTACGCTATCGCTTCACCCAACCTACCATTTCTTAATTTTGGGATTTGTATTCTTCATAAATTCTCACAGCAGCTTCTAGATATTGAACCAGTAAATGATAATCAGAGATATGAGATAATACTAATTCAACAGCCGCAGTAGTTTCCATTCTGCCAAGATGCTCTTCTTCATTTTTAAAGGCTTCGATAGACCACCACAATCGAGCTATAGCAGTTTGTATTTCTTCCCTTTCAGGCAGGTACCATATTTCTTGACCAACTTCATAACACTGTAAAGAAGTTAAGAAATTAACTTCTTCAATTGCTTGCTGAACATATTTATCAAGCTTGGAGAATTTATCAGATTTTATATCTACTGAATATATTTTTATACATTCCATCCCCCATTTGATTGCTAAACTATAATGATATTTTTGTAATTCTTGAACAATTGGATAAGCCCAAAGTATTTTTTTCTGCGCTATGGTTTGTTTTACATCTTCTATGATTTGTTTCATGATTAAACCGAAGGAATAAATAAATTAAACTTACCTTGAAAAGATAAAATACCAATCAAGAAAAGTGAAAAAGGCTTTTAAACACCAAAATAAGCAATTAAATTCTAAAGTTATTAAATATCTATTGACAATTCAGGATTAAAGTAGTTATTTGGTTCATCTGGATAACCACGGGGATTGCAAATAATTCGAGTCTGTCCAATTTGATAATCTAGTGAATGGTGAATGTGACCATGAATCCAGAATAATGCTTGAGATTCAGCAACTAAATCATCTAGATTTGAAGCATAAGCGGCACTTAAAATATCTTCTTTATATTCAAAAGATATAGATTTTATACTAGGAGCATGATGGCTAATAATTACAGTTTTACCAGATAAACTAGGTAATGTATTTTTTAACCAGTTCACTGACTTTTTACAAATTATGGCTGTATCAATACTTCTTAATCTTGAATATTGTGGACTTACTCTAATTTTTTTGTAATCATTCATGACATAATTAGCTTCGGCTCCTGCAATACGTGGCTCACCAAATAATTTAAAGTCAGTCCACAAACTACAACCTAGAAAATTTACATCTTCAATAGTAACTAAATCATTTTCCAGAACATTAACATTAGTCCCTAACGAATAATCTTTGAGTTTTTCAACAAGCCTTGGATATGCACTACCATAGTATTCATGATTTCCTAATACATATATAGCTGGTTTATTAGGAATGTTTTCAATTGCCCATTTAATTCCTCTTTCTCGTAAATTAATATCTCCAGCTAAGACAACAATATCAGCATCTATATCAGGAATATTAAAGGGCTGAAATTCCAGATGTAAATCACTTAAGACATGAATTTTCATGAGAATTATATAATTCAACAGATTTTAGTGGTGATATTGGTTTACTGAAAAAAGAGCAAGTACCTTAAAATACTCTAGCTATTCCACAATCGGTTTAAGTCTATACCCTTTAAAAATTGACGTATAAAATTTGCGTATTGCATCAAAACTTGCTCTAAACTTTCTTCATCCTCAGTAGATTGAAGAATAGCAGCTAAATAAATAGTCCATGCCAAGCTATAAGCCACGTCACTTTTAGAAGTGCCTTCACTGATATCCACTATGGCAGTGAGTAAATGAAAAATGCTATGACTGGCGATATTGAGTGGCTCATTAAGTGATAATTCTTCTGTTTCTACAATAGTACTTAAATCATCCAAGGCATCTTGACAATTTTCAAGTGTCGTTTTTTCACTCAGCCATTTTTCTACAGTATAAAATCCTCGTTCAAAGGGTAGATCGCCATAATTATTCAACAGATCGATTGCGCTCGTAATACATTGGTGAGTTATCCACACAAGGGGTTTTGGTTTTGCTTTGGAACGAGTCATCATCCAAATTAACCAATCTCCCCTGGGACATTCACTCACAGCCAGGGGAAAGTTATTTCCATAAGCTTTTGCCCAAAGTAACGCTTCAGATTTATTAGGGATATCAGACGGAACTTTAAATAATAGTTCTACAGTCCTTTTTTTAGACATTTTGATAACTGTCAGAGCTTAATTAAATATAGCTATTGAAGAAGAATTCAGGAGTCAGAATCAATTTGTAGGGGAATTAAATATATACTAACGATTACTCTTTTATTTAAGATACACCAAAAGAAAGTGACTCTGAAATTTCAGAGTCACTTTCTAATTTGCCACAGACAGCAATTTAAACTTTCACAACATACTCAAAAGTGAAAGTTTACTTTTTAGCTTCTTCGATGGGAACCCATTCTGTGTGGAAAGAACCGGGTTTGTCGAGACGCAGATAGGTATGTGCGCCGAAGTAGTCGCGTTGTGCTTGAGTGAGGTTTTGGGGCAAGCGATCGCGGCGATAGCTGTCAAAATAATCTAAAGATGCACTAAAAGCTGGGACAGGAATACCCAGTTGAGCAGCAGTAATGATAACTTCCCGCCAAGCTGCTTGTCTGTCTAGAATTGTTTGCTTAAACTCAGGAGCTAAGAGCAAGTTAGGCAATGCAGGATTTTCGGTAAATGCCTTTTTAATTTTATTCAAAAAGCCAGCGCGAATAATACAGCCACCTTTCCAAATCCGAGCTAATTCGCCCAAATCCAAATTCCAGTTATATGTTTTGGAAGCAGTAGATAGCAGCGCCATCCCTTGAGCGTAAGAACAAATCTTGGAGCAATATAACGCATCCCGGACTTTGTTAATAAACTCTTTGGTAGTACCGCTATATTTACCACTGGGGCCTGTGAGTTGTTTGGATGCGGCTATCCGTTCATCTTTAATTGAAGAGATAATCCGAGCATTTACAGCTGCTGTAATGGTAGGAATAGAAACGCCTAATTCCAACGCAGTTTGTACAGTCCAACGACCAGTACCCTTTTGACCTGCTGCGTCTACAATCAAATCTACTAAAGGTAGACTGGTGTCTGGGTCAATGTAAGGGAAGATATTAGCTGTAATCTCAATCAAAAATGAATTGAGTTCGTCGGTGGTGTTCCATTCAGCAAACACTTCGTGAAGTTGATTGTGGTCAAGTCCACCAGCATTCTTCAGCAAGTCGTAGGCTTCAGCAATTAGCTGCATGTCACCATACTCAATGCCGTTGTGTACCATCTTCACATAGTGACCGGAACCACCAGGGCCGACGTAGGTCACACAAGGGCCGTCATCAACTTGGGCAGCAATTTTGTTGAAAATTGGTGAGAGATACTCATAGGAACTTTGGGTACCACCAGGCATCAAAGAAGGGCCGTTTAATGCGCCTTCTTCACCACCACTCACACCCATACCGAGAAACCGTAGACCCAGGGGTTCTAATTCTTCGGTACGTCTTTGGGTATCTTCAAACCAAGAGTTGCCACCATCAATGATGATATCGCCTTCGGACAGCAAAGGTTTTAGCTGTTGAATCACCGCATCCACGGGTTTACCAGCTTGCACCATCACTAGAATTTTGCGAGGACGTTCTAGTGCTGCAACGAATTCTTCTAAGGTAAAGGCCGCTTTAACGTTCCTTCCTGGCGCACGTTCAGCCATGAAAGCATCGGTTTTCTCGCGGGAGCGGTTGTATACTGCAATTGGAAAACCATTACGTTCCACGTTGAGAGCGATATTCTCGCCCATAACGGCTAATCCAATCACACCAAAACTTTGTAGTGTCATAACTAGTTTGGCTAACTCTTGCAGATTCTTTCATCTTTTAGGGTAATCCGAGAGTTTCTCTTATCCCCTAAAGAAGACATTAAGAGTTACCGTGATTGCTAAAAGCTCAGAACTAACATCACATATAACAAGTTTTAAATTGTATCTAATTCAACAATTGTGCTGCAAAATTTGCAAAATTGGAGTATCTAGTTTAGGCATTAGGCAGATGGGATAAAGGATTAAATTCAGAATAATTTTTCCTTAAATTAAGATAAATTTTCCCGTATCCAGTCCCTAATACCTGATAACAAATAGTTAAGGAGTAACCAAAAATGCTGGCATACGTCCTAGCTTTGGTGGTCGGTATTGGTAGTTTATTACTCTACGTATCGGCGTTCTTTTTTCCCGAAATCCATCGCAAGAATGATTTTATTTGGAGTGGCATTGGGCTGTTTTACGCTTTAGTATTATGGGTGTTTGCCCCCCATATTAGCGGCGGATTATTACTAGGCCATGTGGCGAGTGTGGCTCTTTTGGTGTGGTTTGGTTGGCAAACTTTATCACTCCGTCGCCAAGTCACACCACAATTACAACAAACACCTGTACCCAGTTCGGAAGCTGTAAAAACTTCTCTGCAAGCACAGGTGACAAAGGTATCTCTTCAAGAACGCCTTGGTAAACTACAACAAAGTTTGAGTAGCACCTTTGGTGGCGTGAAAAACAAAGTCCAACCATCAGTCAGTAAAAATGTACCAGCAGAGAAACCTGCTGTGGAGATTGTTGACAAAACTACACCCATCCCCGAAACTGCGCCTGAAGAAGTACCTGTAACGGAGGCTGTTCCCGAAGTCATTCCACCCCATCCCCCATCCCCGGAATTGGTGGAAGCCGCCCAAGCACATCCTGAAGCGGAAAACAAAGAACCCATCCCCGTCGAAGAAATTGCGCCTGATGCGGTGCTTGCTCCCCCGGCGGAAACACCACCGGAACCAACACCGCCAAATAGTTAAGTTAGTTAAATTTTGTAAAACCCAGCTTGATTTTATGATCATGTTGGGTTTTGCTGTGATCTAAAGTTGCTACTGGCGATCGCACAAATTAAACTAGCGACTAAATAAATAATGCGGGAGACACATGGAAAAATTCTCCTAGTGCTTTTGCTTGAGCTTTACTAATTCTGAAACTCGCCTACACTCAGTTATGCTGTAACCATTTCTGCTACTGAACTAGGTGATGCTGGCTCAAAATGTAAAACCATAATTTGCTCTGGACGTAAACCAACAGATTCGTAGGTTTGTCCGTTGCGATCGCTAAATTCTACTTCAAATGCAGCACCATCCGCTAACATTTCAACTATCGTACCAACTTGACCACGCAACAAATTATATTCAGGCAGATCAATTGTGAGTGCTACTATATCCAGCAACTTTGGTGTATTTGTAGTCATTTAATATAGTCTCCACATATTACAACATTACAGCAAAGGATAGCAGCTAGTTAATCTGGGAACATCAGAACCATCTTTTATAATCCAACCAGTGCGAATAGTTGCAGTTCTATTCTGCCATTCCAGAGTAAAGTCTAGTGTGTAGCGTTGTCCATATTCATCATACCTATTCAAACTAACTTCTTGAGTTTTGACTTTTTCCAAAATAATTTGGCGTAATTCCTCAGCATTTTCAGCAGTCATACCTAAAATTGAAGAAAAGAGACGGGCTTTATCCTTTCCTGTAGGATGTTCTCGATTAAGGGAGTAGTCACGAAGTTTACGAATGTCAACAACTGCATTTTCTGAATTTGGAAGTAAATTTAAATTCACAGGTAATTTAGTAATTTCTTCATGATTGAATCCCCTCTCTTCAAATTTTTTGCGGTACTCAGGTTCTTTCATTAGAAATAATGAAATATCCCTTAATAAAAGTTTTGTATTCCATTTTCTTTGACTCAACAATTCATCAGCTTGTTCTTGTCCCATTATTTCTGCGAATAGCTGATATATTTCTCTATCGCTAATGTCTTGTTGATTAGCAAGCGCATCATAACCTTCTTTGATATAGTTGTTCATGGCGGTGAGAGCTTTTTCAATCTCTTCTTTCAAATTCTCTTCTTCATCTGGTTTTGTCATATATATTTTATTTGGTAACTATACTTATTACTAATTGTATAAATTACATTATAATTAAATGCCTATTACTTATTATGCGCTGGGGTGAGCAAAACAAGTAATTTGAGACTTCCTGCCATCTTCTATAATTGATAAAACCTGCACATATATTCTTAGGCATGAAGCTGTGACGGAAACTGGAAGCTACAAAGACACTGTAAATCTACCTAAAACTAATTTTGAAATGCGGGCTAACGCCATCAAGCGTGAACCGGAAATCCAAAAGTTTTGGGCAGACAATCAAATTTTTGAACGCCTGTCGCAAGAAAATCCAGGCGAATTATTTATACTGCATGATGGGCCTCCCTACGCAAATGGTTCTCTGCATATTGGTCATGCCTTAAATAAAATTCTCAAAGATATTATTAATCGCTACCAGTTGTTACAAGGGCGGAAGGTTCGTTATGTGCCTGGTTGGGACTGTCATGGCTTACCAATTGAACTGAAAGTTTTGCAAAATCTCAAGTCGGCAGAACGGCAGAGTTTAACGCCTTTGCAATTACGGCAAAAGGCGAAGGAATTTGCTTTAGCAACGGTTGATGACCAACGCCAGAATTTTAAACGTTATGGGGTTTGGGGTGACTGGGATAATCCTTATTTGACGCTGAAGCCGGAATATGAGGCGGCGCAAATTGGGGTTTTTGGCCAGATGTATTTGAAAGGTTACATCTATCGTGGGTTGAAGCCTGTTCACTGGAGTCCGAGTTCTAAAACAGCTTTGGCTGAGGCGGAGTTGGAATATCCAGAAGGGCATACTTCTCGGAGTATTTATGCGGCGTTCCCTGTGACGGGTTTGGCTGAGGCAGTTAAATCTGTTTTAGGTGAGTATTTGCCAGAGTTGGGTGTGGCTGTGTGGACTACTACTCCTTGGACAATTCCCGGTAACTTGGCGGTGGCGGTTAATGGCGAGTTGAATTACGCGGTTGTGGAGGTTTCACGCAGAGACGCAGAGGCGCAGAGAGGGTTTAAATACCTGATTGTGGCGGCGGATTTGGTGGAACGGTTGGCGGCGACTATCTCGGCTGAGTTGACGGTGAAGGCTACTTTTAAGGGTAAGGAGTTAGAACATACTACTTACCGTCATCCTTTATATGACAGGGAAAGTCCGGTGGTTGTAGGTGGTGACTATATCACTACTGAGTCAGGTACTGGGTTAGTACATACTGCCCCTGGTCACGGTCAAGAAGACTACATTGTGGGTCAGCGTTACGGTTTGCCGATTCTTGCGCCAGTGGATGATAACGGCAACTTTACCGAGGAAGCGGGACAGTTTGCGGGGTTGAATGTTTTGGGTGATGGGAATCAGGCGGTAATTGATGCGCTGACGGCGGCGGGTTCGCTGTTGAAGGAGGAGGCTTACGCGCATAAGTATCCTTACGACTGGCGGACGAAGAAACCGACGATTTTCCGGGCGACGGAACAGTGGTTTGCTTCGGTGGCGGGATTTCGGGAAGAGGCGCTAAAGGCGATCGCATCTGTAAAATGGATACCAGCCCAAGGTGAAAATCGTATCACGCCAATGGTGGCGGAACGTTCTGATTGGTGTATCTCTCGTCAGCGTTCTTGGGGTGTGCCAATTCCGGTATTCTATGATGAGGAAACGAATGAACCTCTGTTAAATGAGGAAACTATCAACCACGTTCAAGCCATCATCGCTGAGAAAGGTTCTGATGCTTGGTGGGAATTGTCGGTCGAGGAATTATTGCCAGAATCTTATCGCAATAACGGCAAGTCTTACCGCAGAGGTACAGACACAATGGATGTATGGTTTGATTCTGGTTCATCTTGGGCGGCTGTACTTAAGCAGCGTCCAGAGTTACGCTACCCCGCCGATATTTATTTGGAAGGTTCTGACCAACATCGCGGTTGGTTCCAGTCGAGTTTGCTGACTAGTGTAGCGGTAAATGGCATTGCACCTTATAAAACTGTATTAACTCACGGCTTTGCTTTGGATGAGCAAGGGCGGAAAATGAGTAAATCAGAAGGAAATGTGGTTGACCCCAATGCCATCATTGAAGGCGGGAAAAATCAAAAATCAGACCCAGCTTATGGTGCAGATGTGTTGAGATTGTGGGTATCATCGGTAGACTATTCTGGTGATGTCCGCATTGGGAAAAATATCATCAAGCAGCTTAACGATGTGCGCGGTAAGATTCGCAATACGGCGCGGTTCTTATTGGGAAGTTTGCATGATTTTGACCCCGAAAAAGATGCAGTACCTTTTGAAGATTTGCCAGACTTAGATAAATATATGCTGCACCGCATTCGTGAGGTGTTCCAGGAAGTAACAGAAGCGTTTGAAAGTTTCCAATTCTTCCGGTTCTTCCAAACTGTGCAGAATTTCTGCGTGGTGGATTTATCTAACTTCTATTTAGATGTAGCGAAAGATAGACTGTATATCAGTGCGCCGAATGCTTTCCGTCGCCGCAGTTGTCAGACAGTGATACACATCGCTTTAGAGAATTTAGCACGAGCGATCGCACCTGTTCTCTGTCATACTGCGGAAGATATCTGGCAATTTCTCCCCTATAAAACACCTTACAAATCAGTGTTTCAAGCTGGTTGGGTGCAGTTAGATGATGAATGGGATAATCCAGACTTAGGGGAATTTTGGGATACTCTGCGTTCACTCCGCACCGATGTTAACAAAGTTCTAGAACAAGCCAGGATAGAAAAAATGATTGGTTCTTCCCTGGAAGCTAAAGCTTTGATTCATATCCCTCACAAACAGTTAGGTGATGCTATCAAAGCCTTTAACCCAACCAAGGGTAATGGTATTGATGAATTGCGGTATTTATTGCTGACATCTCAGGTGGAAGTATTAGACTCTGCGGAGAAATTGCAAGGATTAAAATACACCGCGCAAACCGTAGACTGGCAAATTGGGGTAGTGAATGCAGAAGGCGAAAAATGCGATCGCTGCTGGAACTACTCAACCCATGTGGGAGAATCACAAGAGCATCCTTTATTGTGCGAAAGGTGCATTCCCGCCTTAGTTGGTGAGTTTTAAAACAGGTTTAACATGAATGTAGGGACGTTTGATGAAATGTCTCTACATTTGTTTAACGCCGTGTGCAACTTTTTCTCCAACCTAACCCCCAACCCCTTCCCTACCAGGGAAGGGGAGCAAAATTCAAAGCCTCTCTCCGCTTCGGGGAGAGGTTTGGAGAGGGGTTTAAAGAATAAGTAGCACATCACGTTATATAGGAATTTATATTTTCCAAGATGATGAACACCCAATCACCTGTAACCACAGACTTCTTAGGAATGGTGCTGAAAATGCAACCAAACATCATCGTGAGTGACGAGCAACTTTTTGATTTCTGTCAAGTAAACCGTGATTTTCGCATTGAACGTAATCACCTGGGAGAATTATTGATTATGCCCCCCACAGGCGCAGAAACAGATGAACGCAATTTTAATTTAACTGGTCAATTATGGATATGGACAAAGCAAGATGGTACGGGTGTAGGTTTTGGTTCTAGTGGTGGTTTTACCTTACCTAATGGTGCAGTGCGTTCTCCTGATGCAGCCTGGATAAAAAAAGCCAGATGGGAAACAATACCTGTAGAACAAAGAAAGAAATTTGCACCTATTTGTCCTGAATTTGTAGTGGAATTGCGTTCAGAGACAGATAATTTGAAAACATTACAAGAAAAAATGGCAGAGTATATAGCTAATGGTACAGAATTAGGTTGGTTAATAGATAGAAAACAACACACAGTATTTATTTATCGTCCAGAACAAGCTGTAGAAGAATTAGATAATCCTTTGACATTAAGCGGTGAAAATCTATTACCAGGATTTGTTTTAGATTTAAGTCAAATTTGGTAAGCGGATACAGAGTGTTTCGGTTGAATACAGGATATCTATCAAGGGGACAGAGGCTAGAGACTAGAGGCTGGAAAAATTTAGCTGATGTAGATTAAATATGCTGTATTAAGAAACTTAATAAATCCTTTATTCATTATTTTATAGCCTTTCCTAGTCTGCTGAGGTATAAATTTATCTGCGTCCATCTGCGTCCATCTGCGTCCATCTGCGGTTAATTATTATTGCTTGTACTTCAATAGAATGAGAAACGCTATAATATCGTTTTAAAAATTACCTAATTTTAGTTTAAGTGCGATCGCTGCTGTAACCTTTTAGGAAGTAGGTGACAGGTTACAGATCATTTTCTATCACCTGTCACCTATCCCCTCTCCCCTACAACTTCTGCAACAATTCTTGAGTTAACTGCAAAAATGCTTTAGAACCAGCAGATTGAGGTGCATTTAATACAGCAGGCATAAAACTATCAACAGCTTTCGCCACATTAATATCAACTGGGATTTGTGCCTTACAAATTTGTTCTACACCAAAATCTTCCACAACTCGGTGCATAACTTGTTTATAATATCTGCCAGTCAGTAAATTAGTATTGCACATACTAAAAACAATTCCCAGCATTTTGATATTTATTTTCGCTTCATGTTCATGACTATCTTTTAACTGGCCAATGCGTCTTTCTAAAAGTTGAATTCCTACTACAGATAAAGGTTCTGGCTTGGCGGGAAGAATGTAAAAATCACTCGCAGCTAAAGCACTGCGAGTCAGCAAATTATAACCAGGAGCGCAATCTAATAGAATAAAATCATACTCGTCACGTACTGGTTTTAAGATGTTATTTATCAAAACTCTTTCAAAACGGTTCCAGACATTTTCAAAGTTTTGTTCACCAAAAGCAACCGTTTGTTTGTGCAGCATTTCTGAGACAACAAACTCATCATATAAGTCGATATCTCCAGGTAATAAACTTAGTTCGCTAAGTCCACAAATTTGAGGTTGGATAATATCGTTAATTGTTAGCTTGCTATTGGGATCTGGATTAATGACATCATCGATTAAATATCTAAATGTCAGTCTTTGTTTGCGCCGCTTGGCAAAGTCTAAAGGCGACATCAGACTCAGCGTGGCGCTAATTTGAGTATCTAAATCTAATACCAGTACCTTTTTACCGTAATTTTTCGCCAAACAAGTAGCTAAGTTGACGGTGAGAGTAGTTTTCCCTACACCGCCTTTCATATTTGCAGTAGCAATTACATATCCCATTGGTTAATTCCTCTGATGACGCATTCCCATCTAGGTAGCGTACACCCATCCTGAACGCTTAAAACTTTCGTTAAATTTAATATTTGTGGGAAATTAAAAATCAATGCTGTCAGATTATAGCAGTACGATTTGTCTAGACTGATGGTAACTGGACTTTTGTTGTAAATAAGCTTTGTAAACGATGTAGTTGAGAACCAACTTGGTAAAGTAAATCACCTTTGCCTAATAAGTAGGCGGAAGATGTTTCTGTTCCCCCCAAGACAATTTTTGAGTCTGCTTCACTGGCTGTTCGTAAAGCAACACGTCCTGGTAAGTTGGCGCGGATAATGGGTGTCACTACCTTAGCTTCTGGACGTTGGGTAGCAATGATTAAATGAATACCTGCGGCGCGTGCCATTGCTCCCAAACGTTTGATACTTTGTTCTAATACATTGCGGATTTCTTTTTCTGCCATAAAGTCTGCATATTCATCAAATATACAGACAATGCGAGGTAAAGGCTGGGAAGAACGCTGGTTGTAAGTGGTTAAGTCAGCACAGCCAGCTTTTTCAAACTGCTGATAGCGAGACTCCATCTCTGTTACTAATTCTTCCATAAGTGCGATCGCGCGATCGCTATCTTTTACGACTGGTGAATATAACCAAGCCATCCGTTCAAACTCTGGAAACGTGACGCGCTTCGGATCAACCAGGGCAATTTTCAGGTTTTGGGGAGCATAACGATATAGTAAGCTGAGGAGGAGCGATCGCAAAAATTCACTCTTACCGCTACCAGTTGTCCCACCAACTAAAAAGTGACAAGAATTCGGATCTGATAAGTCTGCTTCTAATAATTCACCCTCTATGTTTACCCCAATAGCAATTTTTACAGGTGCAGTTGCAGGTAAAAATTTTGATTGAATATACTTTTCAAAATGGGCAATTTGCCTATCTGGACGAGGTAAATCAATACTGACATATCCCGCTTGTGGTGCAATTAAAGGTGCATTTGCTAACCCTAATTGCACTTGCAAATCATCCGATAACTTCAGCAAAGCATTCACTTTCACGCCTAAATGAGGCTTCAATTTTACCCTGATAAAAGCAGGCCCAACAGCAGCACCTTGATAATCAACACCCACACCAAAAGATTGCAAAGTATTAATTAATTCTGCGCCTATTTCATCAGCATTTGCTGTTTCTTGACTATCTTCTGTATATTCCTCCCCCCTTTTGAAGGGGGGCTGGGGGGGATCAAATTCTACAACACCAAAAAAAGTCTGACACTTTTGCTGTTGCGGACAAATTTTGCATAAATGCGGCTGGGTTGTTGACGGTGGTGGATTTGGAAGAGGAGATTCCCAAGTCAACCATTGCTGCATTTGTAGTAATTTATGAGGAATTAATTGATGTACTGTATTTTCTAACTGTTCCCAAGAATAACGATATTCTTTAAACTCAGGTAATACACAATAAACCGCAGAATCAACCGGAACTTTTTTCTGTTGGTGTAACATATAACTGTAAAGTGCAACCTGAGCTAATTGCGCTGAAGGATCTACAGGTTGATAAGTTTTAAACTCCACCACACACAGGCGATTAATTTCAAAATTAAACACCAGACAGTCAAATTCACCTCTAACTAATTGTTGTGTTGTATCTGGAAGAGGAAAATTATATTCAATATTGCGTTCTTGAGATAAAAAAGTGTTACTAATTAATGTCTCTGCATTGCAATGGTGACGATTAGTTAATAATAGTTCTGCAAAGCGTTTGATGAGTCCTTGTAATCCATTCCAAACCTGTAAAAGCGTCTGTCCTTGTTCACCATCTTTTTGGATAGCTTTTTGTAAATAAGGAAAAAACTCAAGTTGATAAAATAACTGTTGCAATGCAGTCGTAATTTCTTCTAAATTTAACTGTGATGCAGGTGGTTTAAATAAATTACTAAACTGTGGCTCAATAATAGCTAATTTAACAAACTTATCTGCTAACTGATGAAAGGGATTACCAATACCAATAGCTGTATCTTGTGGTAAAAATATTGCTTTATCACCAAATTGATGATTTAGATAAAACAGCCTTGGACACTCAAAAGCCAATCTAACTTTAGTAACACTTAAAGCAGAATTTTGCGATTTATTTGTTAAATGCTGTGAGCCATTGTTAACCATAACAATATTAGGATTATATATTTTAATTAGCTGATGATGCACAGCAGCTAGATAAACTGTATCCATTGCAGCATATTCTAACTGCTTTTGGCTGAGAGGGCGTTTTCCCCAATCACTAGATTGTTCTGCTATGTTGATATTAGAAAAATGACAGAGTTCAACTGCTAAAGTTTTCAGTTTTAAATTCGACGTTTGCAATTTTTGGCGTGTAATTTTTCTCGCAAGTTGTAAAGTACAAGTTACATTCTTTGCTAGATGACTTCCTAAATATTTTAAGTCAAATACAGCATTATGAAATACTTTTTCAATTTGAGGGTTAATCATGATTTGATTAATGAAATTAGCCACTAACCCATGATTATTTAGTACATCAAAAATATAAGCAGATGAGCCTGTGCTATCTGTAGGGTCAGCTAATACCTGAATCAACGATAATTTAGGTTGGGAAGTATACCAATTAGCAATTTCTGTATCTAACCACAATATTTTAGTCGTTGTTAATTGCGATATTACTTCTTGAATTGTGGCTGGTTCTGTCAGGTAGTGCATTGATGACATGGAAAACTAAACATAAGTTAGGCGACTAAACAAATTAATTGGTCTTGTAACTTAGCCTTTGGGTTAATAATTTTTACTTTCTTCTCTTGACATAAAAGCTCAATTAATAACTGAACATCATTTGCTTTCACGTTAGGAAACTGCTCAACAGAATTTTTTATCAAAGTAGGTACACCCATAAAGCTTTGGGTTTTAACTAAATTCACTAGGAAATCTTTAACAGGGCGTAAATCTTCTTTCTTGGAATTTCCGTTATCTTTAACAGTTTCTTGCTTGGCCACAAGTCCTAAATCCTGTAATAAATTACACTTATCTAATATCTTCGATGACAACATTAGTGATTGTAAATATTGCAGATTAATCACTTTACCATGAATTACTAATTCTTGAGAAAGTGCGGCATTTATTAGGTTATGATATGTTGCCAAATAATGAACAGAAGTTAATG
Organism: Nostoc sp. FACHB-190; assembly: GCF_014696905.1. Classification (NCBI taxonomy): domain Bacteria; kingdom Bacillati; phylum Cyanobacteriota; class Cyanophyceae; order Nostocales; family Nostocaceae; genus Nostoc; species Nostoc sp. FACHB-190. The sequence continues at coordinate 44,876 of NZ_JACJQW010000027.1, read as the reverse complement.
AAGGTTTGAGATGAATATGATTAGTTGCTGTAAAAACTTGTTGATATATTTGATATCCCACAAGTCGTCCTTGTCCTACACTACTTAAACGAATCAAATATAAAGTTTGACAAATATCTTGCTGAATAACTTTTTGACAAGCACTCATAACATGAAAAAAGCTATTCATATTGGCATCTTCTGTCCATACTATTCCTATCTTGTCTCGTTTACCAAGTTTTTGATAACTTAAGGAATAGCTTGCAAATCTACCATTTAAAAGTTTTGGCTTAATTTGTTGTACTCCGCATAACTCCATAGCTTCTTGGAGCATCCGAATTAAATCAGAAGATGCTGTTAAGTTAATTTTTTTGATTTTTAGCTGAGTTTTTTTGTACTCTTGTTCCCATAACAACCGAAATTCAGCCTGAATTATTTCTTCTACGTTATTTATTGTGTCAGTTGTATTTTTAGTGGTACTTATATCAGTTTTTTTCTGTATATTTTCCTTGCCATTCTCGGTTATTTCTTGATTATTTTTTTTAAAAAATTCCTCTTTAATATGTTCTTTATATGTTTGATAAGCTACCATACCTAGATTAATCACATTTCTAGGATAAGTCTTTTTACCGGGAAAATTACTTTCTAATAACTGTCTTTCTAATGGAAAAATTGGTGATTTTGGAAGGCTACTTGCCTGAATATGTAAATTCTTAAGAAGATAAGCCCAAATAGACTCTGCTTGCTCTAAATTAATAGACTTGAGCTTGAGATATTTATGAATTCCAGCTTTATCAGCTTGTTGAATACGGTTTTGATGAATATTTAATGTATTAGTAATAATACTAATTATTACTAAGAAGTTCTTGAGTGATTCACCATGAATAGTTGTGTTTACATCAAAAAATGGTTGTATATCTAGAAATCCATCCTGCATTTTCGGCATTGTATCTAGATTATCAAAACATAATACAATAGGTTTAGTTTCTGTAGAGATTCTTCCAAAATTAGCTAGAATATTTTTAGCTTCATCCTCTGACTCAATACATTGTTTAACTTTAAGAGCTTGCATCGATTCTTCACTTAAAGAGTCACCTCGCAACCACTCACAAGCTAATGTATAAAGTTCTGGATTAGTTAAATCATGTAACAGTCCAAAAAAAATATCGGGATTGTATATTCGTGCTGTTTTATAGGTATCTTTCAGATGCTTAATAAATTTCTGTCTGTCACTTGATAAAAATTCCCATATATTGTCGTTAAAAAATCGCTGTTTGAGACTCCGCTTAGTGAAAGCAGACAAGCTTTTTAGCCATAACATTAATTGAGATTCTGTCTGCTCATCTGGAATTTGAATTAAGCTATCAACTGTATAGCGTAGAATATGTCTCCAAATATTATTGCTATCAGCCCAATCACATAGTATGTAAACAAAAAAAGCCTTGGCATTAAGAGTTCGTTTGAGACGACCTAATAAATGACTTTTACCAGAACCAGGATCACCTACAACCATAACAGAACGACTGCGATGATCTGTAACGACTAAATCGAGAAATTCTTGAATATCATTAATTACTTCTTGATGAATAGAATCAACATTTAGAGATGCGTTTTGTTGTTCTTCCCAAAAATTCATCGGTTTTGGGTTGATTCGGTTAAAAGGATTAACCTCGCGGAGAATAATTTCGTTAATATTTGCCATGCTTAAGCTTGATGAAATGATGGATTTGCTTTTTACGTAAAATCTGTTTTAATTCACTGTAATAAAAAACAGCGAACCACCAATATTTTGATGAATCCCTGCATCTATTTGCTCTGCGGTATAGATACTAGCTTCTTGTAGAGTACTAAAATCAATTTTGTCTTGAGCCTGCAAACGATACAAGGCTTGATCTAATTCATCACGCGATAATGGCGGTTGTAATTTTTGCCGCAGATGGAAAATTGGTAGATAGTTCTCTGTTCCCAATTCCTTATCTAATTTTTCAATAATTTGTAAGACTTCTTCATCACTTATATTAATACTCGTGTCAGATCCTGACTCAAGTGGCAATATAGATGTTAGTTCTGACTTAACTCGCAAAGTCTTGCGTAAAAACCGCAGATAATTACCCAGCAATTCTAAGCTGATGGCTGGTTGAACACCTTTGTTGGGGTTGTAGTCATCCCGAAGAAACTCAATTCCTCTTTCCGTTAGCCACACCTCAGCTTTGGATTTTTTGAGTTGTAATTCAGTTTCAATCAATCCTCGTTCACTGAGGGTTTTTAATACTGCGTCTCGTTCAGCAGCTTTTAAACCAGCGATTTTGCTGGGTGCGATTTTACCAGAAGCTTTACTGATTTTCTCCAGCACCTTAAGTTCTGTGTCGGTGATGGGGACTTCTCCTGCTGGGAGTTTCAGCAAGGCTTGACCAGTAGATAAAATCTTAACCGTGGCAATCTCACGGGTATAGTCTACCAGTTCACGATCGCCCAAACTCCGACAAATTTTGTTTTTCTCACTTTTAAAAGAATTAAAGGTATTTGCACTCAATCCTGCTCGATAATTGGCAAATCCCAATAACTTTAGAAGAAACTTTAATTCATTCGTATCCATGCTAGTCATCAAGCCTATATTTAATTCCGCTATAGTCTGGTGCTAAGGGCAAAAATTTACACACCTCCTTATCGTAGCTGTAATTAGTGCTGATGACTACAACAGAACTAGCGATCGCTGATTCACATTTAAGCAATTATTATTAATTTTCATTGAAAAATATAAATACTAAAAAACTATCAAGAAAAAAAATACTTTCTATTATAAAGAGTCTATATCTAGAAAATCAGTCAATTAGCGATCGCACACAATCAGGACTTACGTAAGTGTCACCATTGGTGGTTGGTGCGTGACGCTATAAATCTGATGAATAAGTTCAAATCTTCTCGTTGCGTCACACACCCTACAGAAAAAATATGCCATTTGCGTAAGTCCTAATAAAATCAAAACTATCTCTAGCTTGTTTTCATTCAAACTATCGATAAATTAACTGGGTGTTTAAGACTTTGGTAATGCGATCGCCTGCAAACTTTCAATAGACTATTATGTAAATATCTCATATTTCACCACCTTCTTTGGTACTGAGAAACTACAAGCCTATTGAGATATAGCAAGCCTAAGCAAGTTACAAACATATATCTCCCTTGTCTCCCTTGTCTCCCTTGTCGCTCTGAATTATCTTATTCATATCTCAAATAGGATTGCTATATTTAGGTATTGTTATCTATAAATTGGTAGAGAAAAATCTATCTATCTTTTGACTTCAAAAGTTACCTCATCTGGAAGAAACGCCGATAAATCAATGTTGTTAATCTGATTACAGATGAGATTTTCGAGGTCGTTATGAATATTATTGCTTGGATAATATTAGGTTTATTAGCTGGTGCGATCGCTAAAGCCATTTACCCTGGCTATCAAGGTGGCGGTATTCTTTCCACAATGATTTTAGGGATTGTTGGTGCTTTTCTTGGCGGAAGTTTATATACTTTGTTGCAAACAGGGACTTTGCAATTGACAGCCACTAGTTTTAGTCTTCCTGGCTTATTTATAGCAATCATTGGTGCCATTATTGCTATTTACTTATGGGGACTACTGCGAAGAAGCAGTAACGCTTAAACTCTTGTGAGTAAACCATTATTAAACCGAGAGTGTGTTGGGTAAATTTTACCAATAACACTCTTTACAACCCCGAAATATACTTTTGTCCTACCTGCTGTAGAAAGCTAATTTGCCAACAACACACTAATCATATTGTTTATCTATAAAAGCAGTTAAAAACTCTCAACTGCCAAGGCAATAAATTTATTGCCCACTATGTTTTGTTGAAAATAATCCCAGAGGTCTTGCATGTTTTTCCATAAGAAAGATCCAATTCATGTTGTCAATGTTAATGACAGCAATCCCCGTTTTGCTCAGTTACTGCTTGAGCAGTTTGGCGGTGCAACTGGAGAACTAACCGCCGCTTTGCAATATTGGGTGCAATCTTTTCATGTGGAAAATGCTGGAATTCGAGATATGTTGCAAGATATTGCCATTGAAGAATTCGGGCATTTAGAAATGGTTGGTAAATTAATTGAAGCTCATACTAAAAATACTGACCAAACAGATGCTTATAAAAGTACTCTGTTCGCTATTCGCGGTATTGGCCCCCACTTTTTAGATAGCCAAGGTAATGCTTGGACAGCTAACTATATCAACGAAGGTGGCGATGTAGTTCGTGATTTAAGAGCGAATATTGCGGCTGAAGCTGGCGCTCGTCAAACTTACGAAGAGTTAATTAAATTAGCACCAGATCAAGGGACAAAAAATACTTTGGTGCATTTGTTAACCAGAGAAATTTCTCATACCCAGATGTTTATGAAAGCATTAGATTCTGTGGGTAAATTGACAGATCCATTTTTCGGTAATATTCAGCCTGATGAAACAGTGAATATTTACTATAACTTATCTACTAATGGCAATGGTCACGATGAGCGCGGCCCCTGGAATTCTGAACCTGCTTTCAAATACGTTGCTAATCCTTTAGAAAGCAAAACTAACTAAAGTTTCTGTCCTCCTAATTCCTTGTCAACCCTCAATAATTATGACTTAAGTCAGTGGGAGTTTCTTCCCTGACTTATTTTATTGCTTTTTTAATGCAAAACCCATTACTTTTCTAGGGAGATTGATTAGTGATTGTTAAACCTACACAAAATGGTTGGGAAGTAATTTATCATCGCGCTCATGCTTTACTTGCAGCACAGTTAGCCGGACAGTGGCGGCGGAAAAATGCACCACCAAGGTTATATGAAACATTAGCTGCAATTTCTCATCACGATGACTTAGAAAAAGAGTGGGAAGAAGATAACCTGACGGAAGCTGGCGCACCAATGGATTTTATGTTGAATCCAGAAATCAACGTTGATAAGTTGGCGAATCTGATTAAGAATGCTCACTATCGTGGACGCTGGGTAACTCTTTTAATTTCTAAGCACCTGTGTCGGATAAATGAGTCTAAACGTGGTAAGTCACCAGAATTAGACAAGTTTTTAGACGAACAAGTAAAAAACCAAGAACACTGGCGTAAAGAGTTAGGAATAACGCAAGATGAAGTGGATACAGCTTACGCATTTATGCAGTGGTGCGATCGCCTATCTCTAATTCTCTGTCAGCAAGAATTACCTGCGGATGAACGCTTCTTAGAAATTAACACAGGGTCTGATGGTCAACGTTATGACATTATGCAACGCAGCGACTCTTTAGTCACTGTCCAACCTTGGCCGTTTGAAGACGAAAAATTCACTGTCAATGTCGAAGCTTGTGAATTATCCCAAGTCAAGTTTGCTACTCCCGCTAAACTGATTCAAGCTCTCCAACAAGCTCCCATCAAAGTACTAGAGTGGACTTTTGTCGCTAGTACAACAAAGCAAAAGTCAAAAGGCAAAAGGAAAAAGAAAGAATAGTGATACTACAAGCCTTTTAGCAATTCCTTATGGTCACTGAGTTTCGGCTTCGCTCAACTGCCGTTTGGTCGAAGTGTGGTCTGTTTATTTACACCGACCTGTACTAGTTAAACTCCAATACAGTTCAGATAAGACAACTAAATGACAACAAAACCAACAAATCATTACTCAACAAAAAATGAAAGAATGATTTTGGAGGGGGTTTGGGGGACGCAACCGTCACCCAATCGGGGGTTTGGGGGATTCTCCCCCAAATCTTACTCATTGTCTAATAGGTAAAGCAGAAAGTGAGTAATTAACCTCTTTTCACCCTAGCTGAACCGTATTGAGTTAAACCCATCGAAAAATACAAATGAAAAAGCGTCCGGGAGTGTTGCCGTGTTTCCACCCCAGACGCTCTTTCTTTTCAACTTGCTCCTCACACACAAATATAAAATAGCATTTGTTTTTTGAATTAGTAAATCTGTTGTGTGACAGTTTTACGAATTGCACAAACTATGTTAGTATTTCTATCCCAAATAAAAAGCGCCTGATGGTGTTGCCGTGTTTCCACCCCAGGCGCTTTTTATTTTCAACTTGCTCCTCACACACAACTAGAAGTTATCACTTGTTTTGGGAAATGACAAGTATATTATGTAACACTTTATTAAGTCTTTAAATCACCCGTGGTTTACGCCAGTGATACGCATACAACTTAAATATTTAGATAAGATATAACTCAGGATGGTTGCCGAGACAGAATAAACATTTTATGTCTTAGAGACAGGTGACTGCCAAGGATTAATCGCAGTATGTCAAAGCTCCAGTGCTTCTATTTGCAGCGTTACTTTGTTTCTGTGTTCTCGGTGTTAATGGCGCTGCTATTAGGCTTAACGCTGGATAACTTGTTAAAACTAGAAGTCTCGCCAATTTTTTTTGTCGCTGTATTATTTAGTAGTTGGTATGGGGGATTAGTTTCGGGTTTATGGGCGACTGTGTTGGCGGTTGTAGTCAATAACTACTTTTTCATTTCGCCTATCCATTCTCTACTACCCAAAACCGGGGCTGATGTACTACAGCTAGTTGTTTTTGGGTTTACAGCATTATTAATTAGTTCTTTAAATTCAGAGTTATATATTGCCAAGCAGAAATCTGAGTCTAAGTTGGCAAAGTTGAAAGTGAATTATCGCCGTCTCTTGGAGACAGCTTATGAAGGGATATGGATATTTGACCAAGATGGAAAAACAGAATCGGTTAATTCCCGACTAGCTACAATGCTTGGTTATAGTGTAGATGAAATGAGCGATCGCGCCATTTTTGATTTTTTAGAACATAATGCTCAAAGCGAAATTCAGCAATGGCTAGAACAAAATCAGCAACAGCACGAAGAAACAAAACGACAATTTGAACTGTGCTTACGCCGCCAAGACGCATCAAAACTTTGGGTAATTGCTGCTCTTAGCTCAATTTTAGATGAGCAAGGCAAATTCTCTGGTATGGTTGCAATGCTAACTGATATTACCGAGCGCAAGCATTCCGAGGCAATTTTAGCGCAAGAACAAGCCAAGCGCGATCGCGAAGGTCAATTGTTGCGTGCCATGCTCGATATTTTGCCTGTAGGAGTAGTGATTGCTGATGTTCAAGGCAAATTTATCGAAGTTAATCCAGCTATCAAAGCAATTTGGGGAGAAAATGCCCCTTGTTTGGATGATCCCAGCCAATATCATGAATATAAAGGATGGTGGGCAGATACAGGTAAACCAATTGCTGCCCACGAATGGACATTAGCTAGAGTTTTGGCGACAGGTGAGACAGTCATTGGCGAAGAAATTGATATTGAAAGTTTTGATGGTAAACGCAAAACCATCCTGAATTCTGCTATCCCGATCCGCGATGAAATCGGCGCAATTATTCACGCTGTAGCTGTGAATGTAGACATCACCGAACGCAAGCATTCCGAAGCCAAATTGCGCCAGAGTGAAGCACTTGCCAAAGCCAGGGCTGAAGAACTAGAAACCATCATGGAAACTGTACCGGCCGCAGTTTGGATTGCTCAAGATCCCCACTGTCATCAAATGACAGTTAACCGCAGTGCGTATAAATTAATGCGCCTAGAACCAGGCTCAATTATGACAGCAACTCCAGCCAGTGGAGAATACCCTTGGCCATTTAAAATTCAAAAAAATGGTCAAGATGTTCCCCTCCATGAACTCCCAATGCAGCAATCTGGTGCAACTGGTCAAGAAATGGAGGGAGAATTTGAGTTTGTTTTTGGTGAAGATGATGTCCAGTATATTTACGGCAAAACCGCACCTTTACGTGATTCGGTGGGTAAGATTAGGGGTGTAATTGGGGCTTTTCTAGATATAACTGAACATAAACGTAACGAAGAAGCATTACGCCAAAAGCAAGAATGGTTAGATTTAGCCCAATCCGTTGGTAAAATTGGTAGCTTTGAGTGGCATATCCCCACTAACGTCAATATTTGGTCAAAAGAATTAGAAGCAATTTACGGTTTACAACCAGGTGAATTTGGCAGAACTTATGAAGCTTGGAAACAATGGATTCATCCTGACGATTTAGCCAAAACCCATGCAGATATCGTGAATTCTTTAACAACAGGGCAGTTTTTCACAGATTTTCGGGTAGTGTGGCGGGATGGCAGTATTCATTGGCTTCATGCGAGAGCCAAAGTTTACTACGATCGCGAAGGTAAACCTTTACGGATGGTAGGAGTTAATGTTGATATTAGCGATCGCAAACAAGCCGAAGAAGCACTCAAACAAAGCGAATCTCGCTTGCGACAGCTATTAGAATCAAGCATCATCGGAATTATTGAAGCCGAACCAGATAAAATTACCTTCGCCAACGATGCCTTTTTACAAATGCTTGGTTACACCCAAGAAGATTTATTAGCGGGGAAACTGCGTTGGCAAAATATGACACCACCAGAATATAGAGAACTCGATCAAGCCAAGGTAGAGGAAGTTTTTGTTTCTGGTGTATGCACTCCGTTTGAAAAAGAATATATCCGCAAAGATGGCTCGCGTGTGCCGATTCTGTTGGGTGCGACTTTATTAACACGCTATCCATTTCGCTGGGTGTGCTTTATTCTAGATTTAACCGAACGCAAGCAAGCCGAAGCTGAACGGGTGCAAGCATTAGAACGAGAACGTGCAGCCAGAATAGAACTAGAAAAAGCCAACCGGATGAAAGATGACTTTTTAGCAATTGTCTCTCATGAATTGCGATCGCCACTAAATCCGATTCTCGGTTGGGCAAAACTACTCAAAAGCCGCCGATTAGATGCAGCTAAAACCACCCAAGCCCTAGAAACCATCGAGCGTAATGCTAAATTACAAGCCAGATTAATTGATGATTTACTTGATGTTTCACGGATTTTGCGCGGTAAGCTGAGTTTGAATATCTGCACAGTTGACTTAGTAACTTGTCTAGAAGCTGCACTAGAGACTGTGCGTTTAGCCGCCGAAAGCAAATCAATTCCGCTACAAACAGATTTTGCCGTGAGTACGCTACCAGTAGCAGGTGATCCCAACCGCCTCCAACAAATTATTTGGAACCTCCTCACCAACGCAGTAAAGTTTACACCGGAAGGCGGTAGAGTAGAAGTCCGACTAGAAACCGTTGGTAATTCTGCCCAAATTCAAGTTACAGATACAGGTAAAGGCATTAGTGCAGAGTTTCTCCCCTTTGTGTTTGAACGCTTCCGTCAAGCCGATGAGGTCACAACCAGAAAATTTGGTGGACTAGGATTAGGATTAGCCATTGTGCGCCATCTTGTCGAACTCCACGGTGGTTCTGTGCAAGTCACAAGTCCCGGAGAAAACTTAGGCGCAACTTTTACCGTACAGTTACCATTAATTGTGGCTGCGGCTGAAACATTGCCCAACTATCCGTTAATTGAAAATACCCCAAATCTTCAAGGCGTGCAGATAGTTATTGTCGATGATGATGTGGATACGTTGAATTTACTAACTTTTCTTTTGGAACAGTATGGTGCAACAGTCCAGGCGGTAAACTCAGCCCCAGATGCCCTACAAGCGATCGCTCAAACCCAACCAGATTTACTGTTGAGTGATATTGGTATGCCGACAATGGATGGTTATATGCTGATTGAGCAGGTAAGAAAGACCACTTCCGCCAGTATATTACCTGCGATCGCTTTAACTGCTTTTGCTGGTGAAGCTAATTCCCAAAAAATTATCTCCGCAGGCTTTCAGCGACATCTCACCAAACCCATCGAACCAGCAGAATTAGCAGCAGTCATAGCCAGTTTGATATATAGCAGAGAATAGAATTAAAGGTCTGCTAGTTATGATTAATAATAACCCTTTTATAGAGGATATAAATAATGCTTCTTGCGCCGACAGAACAAGAAATGTGGGGAAAATCACCTTCTAGAAAGAATATCAAACGGTCTGATCATGAGATCAACGAAAAGTATGAGTCTGGAGAACAAAGAATACTGACTGAAATGAATCGTGAGAAGCTACCAAGCTTTGTTGAAGCATTAAAAAAACCAGGATATATGGATGTGCGTCCTTTTTACCAAAGAAGAACTCGGTGGGATGAAAAGATGCAATCAAGACTAATCGAGTCATTTTTAATTAATATCCCTGTTCCCCCAATTGTTCTTTATGAGAAAGAGTTCAACCGTTATGAAGTCATGGATGGTCAGCAAAGAATTACGGCTCTGCGTGATTTTTATGATAACCGTTTAAAATTGACAGGACTAGAACTTTGGCCAGAACTTAATGGCAGAACTTATGCTAATCTTCCTGCCAAGATTAAAGCAGGTATTGATCGTCGCTCGATATCAACCATAGTTTTGATTACAGAATCAGCATCCGATCCTGAAGAAGCATTCTTATTAAAGCAACTTGCTTTTGAAAGGCTAAATACAGGCGGTGTCGATTTAAGTCGTCAGGAAATACGTAATTGTCTATATTATGGTAAGTTTAATGAACTCTTACTTGAACTAGCAAAGAATTCTATATTTGCGGATGCTTGGGGTATCCCAATTGATGATGAGAAAGAACTCAAGGAGAACAATCTATATAAAAAAATGGAAGATGCTGAATTAGTTCTTCGTTTTTTCGCTTTACGTCATGTAGAAGATTTCCGTAGAGGAATGGAAGGTTTTATGGATTTATATATGATGAAAAGTTTAAATTTCTCTGATGAAGATATTGATATTCTTAAAAATATTTTCCTACAAACTATACATTTAGCTCACAAAATTTATTCAAGTAATTTATTTAAGCCCTTTGACCTAAATACTGATACCTGGAAGGATAATGCTTATAAAGCTTATTATGATGCAGTCATGGTTGGATTAAGTAGACATTTAGCAGATAGAGATACTTTAATAGAAAGAAAGTCAATAGTAATTGAAGAAACAAAGAGACTATTTAGAGAAGATAAATCAAAGTTATTTACTGGTGGAGGTAGAACACAATCTGATATTAAAGACAGAATCAAATTGTTTGACGAAATGCTATCCCAAGTCATCGCAGGTTAAATAGCGATGTTTCAGGATATTTTGCTAACTGTAAAAAGTAATATTAATACTGTCCGTTCTATTATTAAAACTAATGATAATCTGATGAAGTTTGCGTTTGCTTCTGATGCTTTAATAAAGACAGAAATAAACGAAGAAACAGATTTATTCCTCAGTAACCTGTTGCAAGATATACCGAAAGCCACCGAATGGAGAATTTACGATCACTGTGCTGTAGTAACTCGCCTATATGCAATTTATGAGCATTTTGTAGAAGCATTAATTAGTGATTGGTTAATACTTTTACCAGAATTATATCCACAGTATTCAGATTTAGATGCAACAATCAGAAATAATCATCGGCTGGGAGTGGGAAAATTACTGACTGAACTGAATAAAAACAGATACGAACACCTCACACTAGAGAAGGTGATGCAAGGCTTGTTTCATGCTACTACTGGTGAACAAGCGTATGAATTACTCCCAGATGCGTTTCTCATTCATGAACAGAACTTACGTAGGGAAACTTTAGAAAGATTATTTGCAAATGCTGGCATATCAAATGCTTGGAAATGGATTGAGAAACATAGAGCAGTTAAATATTTTGTAGAAGAAATTAAAGCAAATCAGAATAATGTGGAAAGCGAACTTAATGAATTTATTAGCTATCGTAATGATGCCGCACATGGTTCTCCTGATGAAGTTTTAGGAGCTAGTGCATTATTAGAGTTATGCGACTTCGTAGATGCTTTATCTGAAGCACTTGCTGAATTAGTAACATATCAGGTTATTAAACGCAAGGAATCAATAGGGCAGATTAGAGCAATTGGCAAAATTACTGAGTGGTTTAAGAAGTCTAATGCTGGAGTTGCCAAAGTTGAAGAGATTAATTTATCTGTTGGTAAGAAATTTTTTCTAGTTAATGAAGAGACATCTTGTTGCTATATAGTTACTATCATCAGTATTCAAATTGATGATAGTCCAGTAAATAATTTAAGAACAACTACTGGGATGGAAGTTGGGTTAAAATTTGACTTGAGTGCTAAACAAGGATTGTATCTATATAAATTAGAATTTGAGTAATTAAGAATTAGAATCGTTGAGCCAACGTAAAATATTAGCTTTGCTATCTACTAAACCTTTGTAAACAAGTGACTCTGATGACATAGACTCAATTGCAGCACATAAATTACCCCGTACAGCGAATCTTGTTTCGGCAAGTGAGTAAGTAGTGGGGTAGGGTGGGTAATATTCCCATATTTGGCAAATTATTCCCACATTATTTACTTTTGCTCACCCTACAAGCCCCTGACTAAACCAAGGTTTTCTGCTTACGTAAACTTTGAATGGTGGCGATCGCATGTTTCGTTACTATATCAATTTCTTCAGCAGTATTAAACCTGCCGATCCCAAACCGCACGGAAGCATAAGCTAGTGGCTCAGAATTACCCAAGGCTGTGAGAACATGGGAAGGTGCAGTCACCGCCGATGAACAAGCAGAACCAGAAGATACCGCCATCACAGGTTGCAGTCCGAGGGATAATGCAGCGCCATCAACTCCCTCAACGCTGATATTTAAGTTTCCCGCTAGTCGCTGCGTCGGGTGTCCGTTGAGTTGAATTCCTGCTATTTGTGATAATTGTGTCCACAAACTGTCTCTTAATTGAGTCAGACGTGCAGTTTCGGTTGCTTGTTCTGCTAAAGCCAGTTCTACTGCTTTGCCAAAACCAACAATTTGCGGTGTGTACAAAGTTCCTGAACGCATTCCCCGTTCATGTCCACCGCCATGTTGTTGGGGTGCAAGTTGCACTCTAGGGTTACGTCTACGGACATATAATGCACCGATACCTTTTGGCCCGTATACTTTATGAGCAGTCAACGACATTAAATCAATGTTCATCGCCTGCACATCTAAGGGGATTTTACCAATAGCTTGGGCAGCATCGGTATGAAAAATAATATTGCGATCGCGGCATATTTTCCCAATCTCTGCTAAAGGTTGCAACACCCCAATTTCGTTATTCGCCGCCATCACCGATACTAAAATTGTTTCTGGACGACAGGCTTTTGCTAATTGGTTTAAGTCAATCAACCCATCTTGTTGTACTGGCAAAATTGTAATTTCAAACCCCAGACTTTTCAGATACTCACAAGGGTCTAAAACTGCTTTATGTTCGGTCGCTACAGTAATAATATGCTGACCTTTTTGAAAATAAGCTTCAGCAATACCTTTAATGGCTAAATTATTCGCCTCTGTTGCACCACTAGTCAAGACAATTTCTTCGGGTGTGGCGTTAATTGCTGCTGCTAAGATTTCTCGCGTTTGTTTCACAGCCGCTTCGGCTTCCCAACCATAAACATGGTTAATACTAGCGGGATTGCCAAATTTTTCGGTGAAATAAGGCAACATTGCTGCTAACACTCGTTCATCTACTGGTGTAGTTGCATGACAATCAAGATAAATCGGACGATGAGACATAAATTAATGTAAAACTTGACTGAGTTTTTTTAATATTTGCAGAACTTTATATAACTCATTTTCTCGCCTAGATAAAGTAAATTTATCAGACAAAGCATATTGAGGTTTATCGTATTTTATTAGCTTAATAAATTGAATATCTTCTCCATTTGTCACTAGTCCAAACACAGGTTTGTCTGTATTGGAACTACCCAACATATATACTAAAGCCTGGGGAATCGCTTCTAAAAGAGATAAACTGGCTCTTTTCGATTCGATGACCAACAACCAAAACTGCTCTTTAATCACCAAGACATCGATTCTGCCCCTGACAATTTCTTCTGCATCTTCGACTGTAATTTCTACAGATTCTTCGGTGGCGATCGCATAAGGCTCTCGATAAAATCCCGCCAAGTCTAATAGAGGCGATATTACCACCATTTTGACGGCATTTTCTAAAATTGGTGGACGCTTAACTAAACTTAAAAAATTAGCTTTGACTCTATCCAAATATTGTTGATCTAAATTTGTCACTGACGGTAAATTTTCCAGCCATTCTGTGAAAAATCCTTCATTTTCTGAAATTTGGAGGCTAAATCTTTCCTCTAAATAAGCAAGTCCGATATTTTGCGCTTGGACGACTTGAACCATATTAAACATCGTGAATTTGGATGAATTATGCCCAAATTAACTTTTAATCAAGAGTATCTGGATCTATACCCAAAGCTCTTAATTGTTCCGCCAATTTTTGAGCGCGTTGTGCTTCTTGTTGAACTTGTTGTTCTGCTAACTCAGCCCGTAGTTGTGCTTGTTTAACTTGTTCTGCGGGTGTGGGATATCTGTTTCCAACTTCGTCATACCAATAAAGCCATTCTCTAGTGACACCAGAGTAATTTCCCCGTTCACAACCAATTCCCAAGCCAATTTCTGCTAACCACACAGGATTGCCTGATTGTAATTCATATTTACCATTAACTAACTTATGCACTTCTAAGCGAGGTTTGCGGCGACGACGAGAAGAATAAATCACATAATAAAGTACACCTAAAGCCTCATATTCTTTTAACTTGTCGCTGTATTCTTTGCGATAGTTTGGCGAAACTACTTCTAACACCAAAGTTGGCAGAACATTTTCATCCCACAACACATAACTCGGACGCAGTTCTTCATCATAGAACCGTTCTACGCCCAAACTTAAAAAACCATCGGGGACAATTGGCGGTTCGTCAGGGTGATAATAAATACCCATATCTACGCCAAAAAACCAGTCCATGCGTTCTGACCAAAGTATTAACAGTATTGCTTTGAGTAACCCTGGGATTAATTCTTGCAGTTCATTATCCACTGGTGTTTCATCAGAGTCTGGTAGTTCCTCAGCAGAGGGCAAGTACCTCAGCAAGTTGTACTCTAACATGGCTAGTTTCCCCAAAACTTACGGATACTGGGCTTTAATCTATGAATCCACGCCAATATCCTTACCAGAATTATAGCGATTTCGGATGAACAGGTTACAGGTTATAGGTGACAGGTTACAGGTTACAGGTTACAGGAGAAAAATTTTATACTCCCTAATCCCTAGCCTCTAGCCCCTACTACGATGATTAATAAAGATATTAGTTTTTTGGATCTCTGATTGGTTTATATTTACGAGAGGGTTTATTATCAGCCACTCTTTTTCCGAGATTAGGAGGCAGCGTCAAAAAATTTTAAATTTTGGGTTGAGATTTTAGATTGCTCTAAAGATGTTGTTTGCAGAGGATGTCACAGAAGTATCAAATATTTATGGTGCTTCCCCCAGACTATCCTAGTCGCTGCTTTGCTTAAAATGACATTCTCATAAATCTAAATTGATAGCAATCTAAATTGATAATGAAACGAATATTTTTGCTGAATTGTAACCGATAAAGACTAAACTAAAAAGTCTTGTGCAGCAAAACCTCTAGCTTTAAATGAAGTAATCATGTCCAAGGTTCTTGTCTCCGATCCTATTGATCAAGCTGGGATTGATATTTTATCCCAAGTTGCTACAGTTGATATCAAAACTGGTTTAAAACCCGCAGAATTAATCGAAATTATTGGTGATTACGATGCGCTAATGATTCGTTCTGGTACTAGGGTAACAGAAGAAATTATTGAGGCTGGCACACAGTTAAAAATTATTGGTCGTGCTGGTGTCGGTGTAGATAACGTTGATGTGCCTGCTGCTACCCGCAAAGGCATTGTTGTAGTTAATTCCCCTGAAGGAAATACGATCGCAGCAGCAGAACACGCATTAGCAATGATGTTGGCTTTGTCCCGTCACATTCCTGATGCTAATGTTTCGGTGAAAAGTGGAGAGTGGGATCGTAAAACTTTTGTTGGTGCGGAAGTTTACAAAAAAACACTCGGTATCGTGGGCTTAGGAAAAATTGGTTCCCACGTTGCGAGTGTGGCTAAAGCAATGGGAATGAAATTACTCGCCTATGATCCTTTTATCTCCAACGAAAGAGCAGAACAAATTGGTTGTCAGTTAGTAGAGTTGGATTTACTTTTCCAGCAAGCAGACTACATCACACTCCACATTCCCAAAACCCCAGAAACTACCCATTTAATCAACGCTGCAACTTTGGCAAAAATGAAGCCTACAGCGCGGATTATTAACTGTGCGCGTGGTGGAATTATTGATGAAGCAGCTTTAGCCGCAGCCATCAAAGAAGGTAAAATAGCTGGGGCAGCTTTAGATGTGTTCGAGTCAGAACCTTTGGGTGAATCAGAATTGCGATCGCTCGGCAAAGATATCATCCTCACCCCCCACTTGGGAGCCTCCACCACAGAAGCGCAAGTCAACGTTGCCATTGACGTGGCTGAACAAATCCGCGATGTTTTATTAGGACTCCCCGCCCGTTCCGCCGTCAACATTCCCGGACTCGGCCCCGATGTTTTAGAAGAACTCAAACCTTACATGCAACTGGCTGAAACCTTGGGTAACTTGGTTGGTCAGTTAGCTGGCGGTCGCGTCGAAACACTCACAGTCAGACTGCAAGGGGAACTAGCCACTAATAAGAGTCAGCCCCTAGTAGTCGCATCCTTAAAAGGTCTACTTCACCAAGCTCTGCGGGAACGAGTAAATTACGTCAACGCCAACATTGAAGCCAAGGAACGGGGAATTCGCGTCATTGAAACCAGGGATGCTTCCGTGCGCGACTATGCTGGTTCCTTACGCTTGGAAGCCACAGGTACTTTAGGTACTCACTCAGTTACAGGTGCTTTGTTGGGGGAAAAAGAAATTCACCTCACAGACGTTGATGGCTTCCCCATTAACGTTCCCCCCAGCAAACACATGCTGTTTACCCTACACCGCGACATGCCAGGAATTATCGGTAAACTCGGTTCTCTCCTCGGTAGTTTTAACGTCAACATTGCTAGTATGCAGGTGGGGCGGAAAATCGTCCGTGGTGACGCGGTAATGGCTTTGAGTATTGATGATCCCTTACCCGATGGCATTTTGGCGGAAATCACCAAAGTACAAGGGATTCGTGACGCTTATACAGTAACACTTTAAAAGTGCTGAGTGCTGAGTTGAAAGTGCTGAGTGAAGAATATTAGAAGTTCAAAGCAACTTACCACTCTCATCACTCTTGCACAGACGCATTGCATCTCTACTCAGCACTCAGCACTTAGCACTCAGCACTTAGATATGGCAAACACTTGGTGGGAACTGCAAATTTTATGTGAACCAGAGCTAGAAGATTCTATCTTTTGGCGACTGGAAGATTTTGGTAGCCGGGGAACAGCCAGCGAACGCAAAGGAAATTCCTCCTTAGTTAAGGCTTACTTACCGCAATTTCAAGCTCAGTTACTCGATTTGGCAGCATTGGCGCTGCGGTTGCGTCAAGATGCTTTGTGTGTGGGAATGTCTGCACCGAGCTTACATTGGCAGTTAATTGATGAAGAAGATTGGGCGAGTAGCTGGAAGCAATATTGGCAACCCCTGGAAATTGGCGATCGCTTTTTGATTAACCCTGCATGGCTACCAACACCAGAAAACTCAGGACGATTAATCATTCTCCTTGATCCTGGTGTCGCCTTTGGGACAGGAAACCATGCCACAACTCAACTGTGTTTAGAAGCCTTAGAAATGCGCTTGAGTGAAGTCCCGCAATCGTTTGTGGGCAATGCAGAAAAAGAACCAGTCACAATTGCAGATATCGGTTGTGGTTCTGGTATTTTATCTGTCGGTGCAGTTTTGCTAGGAGCCGAAAAAGTTTATGCAGTGGATAATGACCCCTTGGCAGTGCAATCAACCTTTAGTAATCGCGCCCTGAATAACATTAGTCCAGAACGCTTGATTCCCGCCGAAGGCAGTGTAGATGTTTTAAACACAATCATCGACAAGCCAGTAGACGGTATTGTTTGTAATATCTTGGCTGACGTAATTATTCAGTTGGTTCCCGAAATGACTGCGATCGCTAAACCTAGCACTTGGGCAATCTTTAGCGGCATTTTAATCGAACAATCTAAATCCGTAGCCGATGCCTTAGAAAAAAATGGTTGGGTGGTTGCAGCTTTGTGGAAAAAGAAAGAATGGTGCTGTTTAAATGCACGGCGTTCTTGATTTGATGCGTCAAACAGCACCTTTTGGCTTTTGTTATGTATTCACAAAATTTTTGTAGAGACGTTTCCTGAAACGTCTCTTAATTTTGATCATCTCATTTTGTTGCAAAATTCGCTGGCTGTTACGCGGTGAAACAGCCGATGAGCTACAAGAACGAAATAATTCTGCATTGGAAAATCGCCTACCAAGCCAGTTACTTGAAGAAATCCAGCGTATTGCTAGTCAAAACTTGCGATATTAATACCAATTTGAAAAATGATTGCGACAAATGGGTTACTGAAAAGCTCACCAGTAAGCAATTTCCCAATCCAAAATCCAAAATCTAAAATCCAAAATGGTATAAGATTCTGCCCAATTTAGAATCAGACATTCGTTTATTCAACTGTTAATTGTTGAACTCCTTTAGTCATATACCAAACAGAACTGCTTAGACTTAACAACTTACACCACAATTAATTTTGCGCTTTTATAGACGAAACTCCTTGAATTGTGTCTAAAAAATCAGCTAAAAAATCTTGAATTTTTTTAATGCGTATACAGAATATAAGAGAGACATTTTAGATGTTGTGCAGCGTTAATTAATATCACCAAATTTGTGGAGGTGAATAAATGGCAAGGATAACTATCTCAGACCTCTATTCCAGTAGTGACGAACAGTATATTACTGAACTGACTGCTGGAGAAGCCACAAAGGTGGAAGCAGGTGCAAGCTCAAGTTCAATCACAATTGACACTAGCGACCTCATAAAAACGCAGCAAAATATCAATAATATTCTGCGGGATGTGTCAACGGAATTAGAACAAACAATTGCTGGCTTGCAACAACAGCAACAACAACCTAACAACCGCTATGGTCAAAGGTCACGGTATGGAGGTTACTACATTGAGTATTGATTTTTAGTAAATGGGTATCAACACGCTAGTAGCTAATTCATTCTTGATTATCGTGTGTTCTAACTTGCATTAGTTTTAAAACGCACGATTTTTTATTTCAGTAATTAGCGAATTGATAAAAATATGCTGTTGTATATCCTCAACTTATTTAATAAGTTGGGGATTTTTTATGGATAAATATTTTACAAATATATCAATCTTAGACTTGTGTAGAACCCAACATTCTCCAGACTTTGTTGGGTTACGCTATCACTCCATCCAACCTACTTTTCTGATTTATGAGTTATTCTTCAAATTATTTTTATTTCGGAAAAGTCAATATATCCCACTAATGTTTCAAATAGACGCAAGACATTTATTTCTGTCTTTTGAATGGCGTTTTTAGCGTTGACTTTTATAGGTTGCATAAATAAAAATTGCAGTAACAGTTAAGCGAAACCAAGCTTAATTGCCTGCAAAAACTACTTGATGACAAGCAACTGTATTAGGAGTAAATAATGGCTAATATCACTCTTTCGGAATTAAATGCTGCTGGTTCTCAACTGTTTCAAGATTCCGAAAGCTTTTTGAATGACCTGAGCGATGTTGATGCGATCGCTGGTGGTTCTGGCTATGGCTATGGCTATGGTTACGACGGCTTTGGATTAAATAAGTTGATTGAAGGATTTGTTGATGTTTATGCTATTCAACATGTCTATGGCATAGCTAAATCCTTCAGCAAAGGCGGCTACGGTATCTCTGCTGTCTAGTAGCTTTGTAATTCACTACTAAGCTATCTTTCCCTATTATGTGAAAGATAGCTTAATTACCCAGACAAATTATCAATTCTCATCCAATATTTGAGGATAAATTCATGGCAAATATCACTCTTTCAGAATTAAACGCTGCTGGTTCTCAACTGTTCCAAGATTCCGAGAGCTTTTTGAATGACCTCAGCGATTTTGATGCGATCGCTACACAGGGTGCTGATGGTAGCTACATTAGCGACTTTTACGGATTTAACAAACTAATCGAAGGATTTGTTGATGTTTATGCTATTCAACACATCTTTGGTATAGCTAAATCCTTCAGCAAAGGCGGCTACAGTAACTCCGCCTATTAATAGCATTGTAATTTCCTACTAAGCTATCTTTCGCAGCATAGTTAAGTGAAAGATAGCTTAATTACCCACACAAATGATCAATTTTCAGCAAGTCTTTGAGGAGAAAATCATGGCTAATATTACTCTTGCAGAATTAAATGCTGCTGGTTCTCAACTGTTTCAAGATTCTGAAAGCTTTTTGAACGACCTCAGCGATGTTGATGCGATTGCTACACAGGGTGCTGATGGTAGCTACGTTAGTGACTTCTATGGATTCAACAAACTAATCGAAGGATTTGTTGATGTTTATGCTATTCAACATATTTTTGGCATAGCTAAATCTTTTAGTTCTAAGGACGGCGGCTACTACTAATAGCTTTGTAGTGCAATAATAATTCTCTGTCAATGATGCCATAAATCAGTCTGCATTCGACACTATACAACTTTGATGTAGAGTATGCAGGCTGAATTTCTCCAACTTAATATTAAGTGCAGCATCACAGAGAATTGACCTAAGTCAGCACTCTAGGAAAAAATTATTTAGAAGACGCATTTCGACTCCATTGGGTGCATCCCAGTTTTTATTACTCAGCAAAATAATAATCCTGTCATTGCGAGGAGGCACGACGAAGCAATCGCATGGACTCGTTCTTAGTGAGGGATTTTGCGATTGCTTCACTCCACTTCTTTGCGCTCGCAATGACGTATTAAAAAAGTGGGATGCTCCCGACTCCATTCAATGCTCAACAATCTGATTATAAGAGGATTGAGCAAAGTGGTTACTGAGCTTGTCTAAGTGTCGAAACTCGGTAATCTAAATTTAAAAATGAAGTGCAATTCAGCTTCATTACCTAAAAATAAACCTGATTCCAACCAAGTCTTTGAGGACAAAATTATGGCTAATATCACTCTTTCAGAACTAAATGTTGCTGGTTATCAACTCTTCCACGATTCTGAAAGCTTTCTTAATGATTTGAGTGATGTTGACATGAGTACTGCATACGGGGGAAATAACTCTAATTCTTATGACTACGGTTATGGCTCTGATTCTTATATCAGTGTATTTAATAAACTGATTGAAGGATTTGTGAATGTCTATGCTATTCAGCATATTTATAGCCTAGCTAAATCATTTAGTAAGTCTAATTACTAATAAGTTTTTTGTTTACTACTCTGCTAGATGGCTCTCATGGATTGGAAGATAAAAATCAAATCCAAGAGAGTCAACTATATCTATTCTGGGAATGATGAAATGGCCAAGATTATCATTACTGATTTAAGTCCTCTTGACTTAGACAGCTACCTGACTGAAGTAAATGAACTAGATTCTCTATTTATCTATGGTGGGGAATCGGAATTGCAGCAACTTCTGAATTTTGCTTATACATTCTTGAATTTTATCTTATCCACTTATGCAATCTACAGTATTTCATCAATAGCAAAATCTTTCACAATTCCTCAGCCTAAATCTATCCGTTCGGTGTTTAGTTTATTTTAATTGTTGCATCACAATTGAGACGGTGATTATAGCAATCATCGTTAATTTTGCAAAAACTCTCCACATCTAACACTATGGCATTTTTATTAAGCTCTCAAAATGTATTGGAATACTTGCTTACAGTTGGACTTTGTAATCAAGCAGAACAATCATTAACAAAGATTGAGTTAAAACCGGCGAAAAACTTTAACTTGTTAGTGACTTTACCAGATAATCGGCAACTTTTAGTGAAACAAGAGCGCCTAAATCGAGAAGGAAAAACGGCTGGAGAGTTTGCTGACGAATGGAGAGTGCATCAGTTCTTACAAACTTTTCCAGAAATTAATCATCTTCGTGCTTGTTGTTCAGAAGCAGTGCATTTTGATGGCGAAAATTCCATCATTGTTTTTAATTATTTGAGTAATTATCGAGATTTGGCTGATTTCTATCTCAAAGAGAATGTCTTTCCTATTGAGATTGCAAAAGTGATGGGCGAAAATTTAGCATCACTTCATCGTGCTACAATTGACCATCCAGAATATGAAGCATTCTTGCAAAAAACTGAGCAAGTATCTCAACTCAAAAATCCGAATCTCAATTTAGGACTAGATAGAATTACCCCAGAAATCTTTGGCCTAGTTCCCAGTGAGGGATTGAAATTTTTTGCCCTATATCAACGTTACGATAGTTTGGGGCAGGCGATCGCAGAATTGAGCCGTTCTTACACCCGCTATTGTCTGACTCATCATGACCTGAAGCTGAACAATCTTCTTTTATCTTTAAGTTGGGAAGACGCAATTGCAAACAACTCCTTTTCCGATGAAAGTATCATTCGCTTGATTGACTGGGAACGTGGCGCTTGGGGAGATCCGGCGCATGATTTAGGAATGCTCATTTCCAGCTATTTGCAATTTTGGTTGTATAGTATGACAACTAGTAAGTCGATGGCTATTGAAGAGTCATTGCGTCTCGCTACAACACCATTAGAATTACTTCAGCCTTCGATTGCGGCGCTAATGTCAACTTATTTAACTCAATTCCCCGAAATTTTGCAGCGTCGTCCAGATTTCTTAGAAAGAGTAGTACAGTTTTGCGGTTTAGCCTTAATTACCGCCATTCAAGCCGGACTCCAGCATGACAAAACCTTCGGTAATATCGGAATTTGTATGCTGCAAGTTGCTAAGAGTTTGCTATGTAATCCCCAAGCATCAATAAAAACAATTTTTGGTGTTGAAGCTTTAGAACTCTTACCGTCAAGCGTTTATCAGACAGGACTTAAGCACAAAGGTTAATGGTGAAGAATGGGTGTAAGGATTTTGAACATCTACACCCTCCTCCACACGCTTGATTTTTCATATCACTGCGTCCGATTAGAATTAACCATCTATAGAGAAATAAAGGGAGTTGGGAGTAGGTTAAATACCTCTTTGATTCATGGTTGTAAATTTTTTCATCAAAACTGCTTCCTAACTCCTGAATTCTGAAATCACAGGTAAGCTTTTATGCAAATGTTAGATTCCATCGCCACTCAACTTGCAGAAATTCCTGAGTCATTGCAGACATCACTACAAGATATTATTTCTCAGATTGAAATTGAGTCTGCTTATTGTATTAAGCATCCAGATTACCAACCATTGCAACTGCCAGAAGCAGCAATTTCTCGTTTTCAGCAATTACCTGCGGCGCTACAAAAGAAATTTTTAAGTATGCAATTGCGAAGTTTTCTTTATGGCATTTATTACAATGGTTCTTTAAAAAGTTCTCTGGCTGCTAATACAGGAACTAACACTGTAGCTTTAAACAAAAATCTAGAAAATAATACTTTGCTTGGTGTTGATGTGGCTTTTTACGATCGCCTGCACGAAAGTAATCAAGGCGATGGCTATTGGTATTACAATTGGCAGGTAGTCAAAGAAAATCTTGATAACACTTTGGCAGTCCAGAAAGATGGTTTAACTCTGCATATTGAACGCAGTCGTCATCTATTACCCCAACATCAATCTACAACTGTGGGTAAGTATGTTGCGGTCAAAATGCCCAAAAATTTGGTACAAAATGGATTTTATATGGCGGTGGCGAACGCTGGAACGGCGACAAATCGGGAAAGATTGGTGCGTGTTTACTTTAATGTCACTCCCGAAGGTGCGGTTGCAGTTATGCACACCTTGACTACGCAACTCAATTTTCTAGAGATTCCTTTCTCATTGAAAGCCTTATACAATCCTTCCGATTACGAACGTTACGATTCCGCAGTATTTTACTTTGATAAAAAGGATTATGAGGCAATTCATCCAGTGTTAGAAAGGGTGTATGTCGAATGTCAGTCTTATTTTCAGCCGGAAGTCCCTTTATTTACTAAGTTTATGGCACCGGGGTTAGCGATCGCGGAAGAACCAAACCGCAGATTTGCTGAACAAGAAAGTTTTGGGACACATCGTTGTCAAATTATTGCTAATGGTTTACTGGATGCTTGGGAGCAAGGCAATGATACACCCGCCCATCGCCTCACAGCAATTTTCCAACAATTTGCCTTATCCCAAGTAGAATTACAACGCCCTTATTTGAATGCTAATTCTGCGGATATCTATATACCTTTATCTTTATCATAATTTTCCTAGTAGTCCTCGAAAAATCCCCGACTTCTCCAAGAAGGCGGGGATTTAAAAATTGAGTAATTAAGCGGGTTTTGGTAAATTTTGAGATGGTGGATAATTATTTGGTAACTTTGCCACTATTTCTAAATTTGCAACTTGTTGCTGTAACCAATTACTAAAAAACTCGCCGATAATTTGCAAACGTAATTGCTCATTTAATTCCGGTTGAATAATCTCCTCAACAGCAATTATATGTACACCTTTGGGTGTGACAATTGGCTTGATAATTTGTGGTGGAGTCGCAGCAAATACGGCGGCGGCGATTTCTGGTCTTAAATCGGCGCGGGTGCGGATTCCTTGATAACCTCCAGCCCGACGAATTTCAGGGTTTTCGATATATTGACGAGCAACTTCTTGAAAACCAATTTCTCCTTCTTGCAGGGCATAAAATATCTCTAATGCTAAGTCTTCATCATCAAAAATGACTTCATAAATTGCGGCGGCATAATATTCAAATTGACGAGCATAAAAATATGGTTCGACTTTTTCAGCAAATAAATGATTCGCTAATTTTGTAGATAAAATGTTGGCTTTGGCAATTTCTTCAAAATCATCTAAAGACAGATGATATCTTTCTAGCCAAGCCCAAGTGTCTTCTGCTCTGAGGAGTTTATTGGCAACACGCATACTATCTGCGGCTTTTTGTAGTTCTTCAACTTCGACAGTAATTCCAAGTGTTTCGACTGTTTCGGCAATAATTTTTTGAGTAGCGATCGCATCTAATATACTAGGAACTTGACAAGACAATTTGATGTAGTCAATAATGTCTTCCACAGCAATATTTAACAGCTTTGCCATAATTAATTCCTCCACTAATTCTGATTAGTGTTTTGTAGGGCGCATTGAAGTTAATCTCATATCTATATATGTTGGCTGGCAAGATTATTTCTTATCTCTATCTAGTGGAAGTTTCGCCTGCTAATTAATATTTTATGTTAGACATAAACATTCAGATCCCCGACTTCTTTAAGAAGTCGGGGATCTAATTATCACGGATACAATGAAAAGTAAAATTAGGACAGACTATCACAGCCTACCCTATTAAAAATCAAGATACATGATTTTATAGCTCTCTCTACCTTGTCTCCTTTGTCCTCCTTGTCTACCTTGTCAATTTTATTCACGTTTCAAAACAAAGTAGCCATAATAATTACAGTTCTAATCCGCCTTTTTGCAATTTCTTAAATGGATCTAAGATAAAATCGATGACACGACGTTGACGAATAATTACTTCAGCATTTGCTGTTTGACCTGGTGTTAATATAATGCGTTTATCACCAGCTTGGATATAGGTTTTATCTAAAACAATATCCAATTCATAGGTTTCGATAGTGGCTTTGCCTTCACTATCAGTTTGAATTTTCGAGCTTGGTGAAATCCAATGAACGCGCCCTTGAATAACTCCATAATCCTGGAAGGGATAGGCATCAAATTTGACTTTGACAGGCATACCAACTTTCAAGAAGCCACTTTGTTGGCTGGGCATTTGGGCTTTGATAATCAACTCACTATTCTTAGGTGCAATTTGGGCGACGATTTGTCCAGCTTCGACTACGGGGCCTGGTTTTGTGACTGGTAATTCAAAGATTGTGCCATCAATTGGCGATCGCACTACACGCTGTTCTAGTTGCAGTTTAAATGAGGTAATCTGACTCTTGGTTTGGGAAATTTCCGATTGCAGGGAAGTGATTTGGTTCTGCATATCTTTGAGTTGTTCTTGGCTTTTCAGCAGCGCCAGTCTTCCGGCTTGCACTACGCCTTGATAGCTACTTTGCTGTTCTTCTAGGCGCAGTTTTGCTTGCTGAATATCTGCCCAAGCTTGGCTCATGATGGATTGATAGCGGCTAACTTCCTCCTTTAAACTTAATTCTGATTGGGTGAGTTCGGCGCTGGCTTGTTCTCGCAAGCGTTGACTTTCTTCGGCAATTTTTTCTAATTCCACTACTTTAACTTGCGCGATCGCACCTTCGTTTAAAAGTTGACGATAGCGGTCAACTTCTGCTACATCTCGATTAAAACGACTATGCGCTAATTTTTGGTCAATCCGTGTGGAATTAATTTTCTGTCTAGCCTGTTCAACAGTGGCGAGTTTTTCTAATCTTTGCAGGTTATAACTGCTGATTTTGGCATCTAAATTTTGTTGTGCTTGGTTAACTTGGGCAACTTTTTCTAAAGCTTGAGCTTGGTTTTGTTGTTCTTGAATATTAATCGCCAGCATCAGTTGATTTTTGAGTAATTCCAACTGTGATAGCCGAGTGTTTAACCCTTCTAACTTTGTTTGTGTTTGTTGCAAATCTGTTTGCAAAACATCCGAATCTAACTGCATCAAAACCTGTCCAGCTTTCACCGTCGCGCCTTCTTGGACATTGACGGCTTTGACTGCACCTGTAACCGGAACGCCCAATTTTTGCGTTGCACCTTTGGGTTCTAAACGCCCTCTAGCAGAGCCTGTTTCGTCTACTTTAGCGAGCATTGTCCAAGGGATCACAATAGCAGCAAAGGCGACTAGCAGGTACAGCATTGAACGTGTCCAGAGCTTGGGTAAGGCATCTAGCAGTTCTTCTGTACCGTAATACCAATCATTAATTTCAGTTGTCTTGATTGATTCATCGACAACTACATCAGAGTTATCAAACTGGCGAAGTTCATCCTGCTTTGGTTGAGTAAGTATGGATGAGAAATCGGGATAAGAATTTGGCATAGGTAATTCAACAGTTTTCTATTCATGTGCAAATTTCCCAGATACTCAATTTGTTTTTGGAATGATAAAGCAATACAGTTCAGTTAAGACTAAAACTCTTTGTTAAAGTCATTTTTTTTAACGAACCGCAAAGAGCGCAAAGAGCGCGAAGAGAAGAAAAAATTACTAACTGAACCGTATTGACTTAATAAAGGTCAGGATTTACGTACTTAGATTGACGCTTAACAGGGAACAGGGAACAGGTGTAGGTTGGGTGGAGGAACGGAACCCAACATTTTCAAGACTTTGTTGGGTTACGCTATCGCTACACCCAACCTACTATTCTCTTAACTGAACAGTATTACCATACACCCCTAAACCCTTACAGACTTAATGATCAGTCTTTCACTGAATACGAAATAAGTCCTATGTTTGCGCCAGTTGTTGCTGGTTGAGATAAAAATAATGACCTTTTCTGGCAATTAATTCGTCATGAGTGCCACTTTCAACTAATAAGCCGCGATCTAATACCAGAATTAAGTCTGCGTGACGCACGGTGGAAAGGCGATGAGCAATGATTAAACTGGTGCGTCCTTTGAGGATGGTTGTCAGGTTATTTTGAATGATGCGTTCAGATTCAGCGTCGAGGTGACTGGTGGCTTCATCTAATAATAATAAACGCGGATTGCCCAATAATGCACGAGCGATCGCAATTCTTTGTCGCTGTCCACCAGATAACATTCCGCCACCTTCACCAATTTGAGTTTCGTAACCCATTGGTAACTGTTTAATAAAGTCATCTGCACCTGCTAAACGCGCCGCTTGGATGATTTCTTCTAAGTGAGCTTCGGGGTGAGCAATGCTGATATTTTCGCGGATTGTGCCGCCAAATAAAAAGGTGTCTTGGTCAACAACGCCAATTTGAGAACGCAGCGATCGCAAAGATATACTAGTCACATCGTGAGCGTCAATTAAAACTTTACCATCTGTCGGCGGATATAGCCCCAAAATCAATTTAGATAAGGTGGTTTTGCCCGAACCACTCCGCCCTACTACAGCTACGGTTTGTTGGGGGTTAATTTCAAAACTCAGATTTTCTAAGACATTAATATCACTGTCTGGATGATAGCGAAAGGTGACATTTTCAAACTTAATATGTCCTTGCAATCTGGGTAAAGTCTGCCGGGGATGGTGTTGTAAATCTTCTTCTGGTTCGGCTTCTAAAACATCATTAATGCGCTCAGTCGCAATCATTACTTCCTGTACTTGATTCCACAACACCACCAATCTTTGAAAAGGGCGAATAATATTACCCAAAAGCATATTAAAAGCCACTAATTGTCCAATTGTTAGTTGATTTTGAATTACTAATGATGCCCCAAACCACAGTAATCCTGTACTGACCACGGTTTCAATTGTGGCACTAAAAATTTGCAGTTGATTACCGACAATTTGCCCACTAAATGTCTTTTTAATCAAATTATTCAACAGTTCTTCCCAATGCCAACGAACTGTTTGCTCAATGGACATCGACCGAATTGAACGAATCCCCGTGAGAGATTGAATTAAATAACTGTTTTCGCTGGCAGTGGCGGTAAATACTTCACGGCTAATGCGGCGGAGAAATGGTGTAGCCACCAGCGCCAACAGCATAAACGGCGGGACAATACATAAGCTAAGTAACGCCATTGATGGGCTGTACCAAAACATCAACCCGACATAAATAAATACTGTCAGTAAATCTAAAGTGATTGATAAAGCTTCCCCAGTCAAAAAACGCTGAATTTTTTGATTTTCTTGGACACGCGAAACAATATCACCAACGTAACGTGATTCAAAAAATGCCAGAGGTAAACGAAAGGTATGTTTGATAAAACCTACCAATAAAGATAAGCTAATGCGATTTGCTGTGTGGTCTAAAAGATATTGTCGCAGTCCATTAATAGCGACGCGGAATAATCCAAAAATTAACAATCCTAAACCCACAGCATTTAATGTCAGGCTGCTTCCTTGAACAATGACTCTATCTAAAAGTAGTTGCGTAAATAAAGGTGTCACTAATCCAAATACTTGAATAAATACCGAAGCAATGAACACTTCTAACAGCACGCGCCAATGGGGTTTAACTAAATCAAAAAACTGCCAAAATTGCAGATTTTCTTCTTCAGCTTCTTTGAGTAAGGTGGTGGGTTGGAGTAATAAGGCGTAACCAGTCCACCCAGCTTTAAATTCACTGACTGTCAGATTGCGTTGCCCGATCGCCGGATCACCAATAATTACCCTTTTTTTGGTAATCTCATAAACAACGATATAATGTTTACCTTCCCAATGAGCGATCGCAGGTAGGGTTTGTTGTGCTAATTTATCCAAACTCGCTTTCACCGGACGAGTCGCAAAGCCCACACTCTCGGCGGCGGCTGTCAAACCTCTCAAAGAAGCACCACCACGACTTACATTCGCTAACTCTCGCAGTCGATTAATACTTAAACGCTTACCCCAATAGCGACTCACCATCACCAAGCAAGCTGCACCACAATCTGCGGCACTTTGCTGTTCAAAAAAGGGATACCGCTTCGTCAATCTTCCCCACACATGAGTTGCCCTCACCGTCGGGTTAGGAAAATAAGCTTGACGCAGTTTCTTGGGCTTCGGTGATGGATGCGGTACAGAACTTTCATCCCTTCCTCCCGGTTGGTGAGCGACTTGCCTTGAGCGTTCGCGCAGCGTCTCCGTCAGGAGAAGCCGAAAGGAGCCGAACCACTGCCCCCTGCCTACCTCTCCACTCCCCACTCCCGCCAAATCAGCCAACTGCGGCCAATACGCCACCGCCGTTTGCCAATCAGCATTATGTAGACTATAGACAATGGTTGGTTGTGTAGCTTGCCAACTGCCTTCCTGGGGATATATATAGATGTTGCCGGATGTTAATATCCGTCCGTCAGCGTGGAGTAATTTGCCGCGACGCAATAGCCAAAGTCTAGTATCTTGAAATAATTTGGCTGGAGGTGCGCCAGTATCTAAATTGTGTCGCCGGAAGAGAGATAAAGCCTGAAGCATCTCTTCCACAGAGCCATTGAGGGTAATGGGCGCACTTTGGCAACATAATAAGAGTAAATTCCAAAGTTCTGCTCTTTTTTGCAGGCGATCGCTCATACTAGAATATTTTTGCATCATCGCCTGCAACAGTGCTTCCGGTAAATAGCCCAATTTCAGGTTAACAGAAGCCCTCGCCACGTAAGAACAAAACTCTTCTTCAGGAAACAACGTTGATTCACCAAATGCACCCCCAGTTGTCAGGGTAGTGATTAAGTTATTGGCATTATCCAACAGTCTCACTTTCCCGGCGACAATAATATAAATCCCCGGATTTGCCGTTGTTGCTTGCCAAAATTGTTTAGCAACAGGTGGTTCGACAATTTGCACTTCCGTCAAGCATCTTTCCATATCTTGACTAGATAATGTCTCGCCCAAAGTATGAGTAATTTGTTGTGCTAACTGTTCTTGAGAAAATCCTAATGGCATTTACTAATCTCCAGAAATTAATAGCAAGTCGTATTTGTAGAGACGTTATATACAACGTCCCTGCTGTGGGTGAGGCTAGGGAATGGGAATGCTATTTCTGAAAGCAACTTAGTATAAATAACAAACTAGTACAACAAGGCAAAAGTAAAAAGGCAAAAGGAAAAGAAAGAACAACAATACTACAAGCCTTTTAGCAATTCCTTCTGGTCTATTTATTTACGCCGACCTGTACTAGCCTCCAGCCCCAATACGGTTCAAATCAGAAAACTAAATCACAACTAAACCCACAAATAATGAATAAACAAAAAACGAAAAAATGATTTTGGAGGGGGTTTGGGGGACGCAACCGTCCCCCAATCGGGGGCTTGGGGAGCCACTGCGTTGGGCGGCTTTGCCGACTTGAAGCATGTGGCGTGGAGAATCCCCCAAATCTTAGTCTTTGTCTAATAGATAGACCTTCATTACCTTAAATGAACCTTATTGATTTGTCTGCATTAAATTAAATGACCAAGGAAAAGCCGGCTCACTGTGAGTTTGCAAGTCACCAATGGTAATATTGTTATCTTTTGTCTCTTCTGTTTTTTGTTGGTTGGAACTTTTTGGTTTAGTCGAAAGTCCCATTTGTTTGAGTAGACGATTAACATGGCGATCGCTAATCGAAATACCCAATTCATTTGCTAAATGTTTGCTTAACCATTGGGCTGTCCAATAAGTAAATGCGTAGCCATAATCACGCGGACTATGACTTACCAATTCTTTCAATCTGTCAATATATTGAGCATTCACAATTTTTGGTCTCCCAATTGGTCGCTCATTCCATTTATGCGCTAAACCTGCTTCTGCTATACCAATCCAGTAACGTGCCATTTCTTGAGAACAACCCACAATCTCACATATTTGAGTTTGAGATTTACCCATATCCGCCAGCAACATAATTTCAATTCTGCGGAGATATTCTGGCTGTAAATTACTTTGCAAATTTTTCAACAAAGCTTTTCTTTGAAAAGGTGTCAAAAACTTACTATCTTGCAGATCGTAATTTTCCAAACCTTGGTATTTGCTAGAATAGTTTGACATAATTACTACCAGTTATTGTTGACAATTGCTTATTCGATGTGAAGTCAGAATCTGGCAATGATGAAGGGATAAATTTACTCTTGAAAACCTGTTGATTGGGAAGACTGACTTCTGACTGATGGAAAATGAAAACTTTTAGCCGACGTTGAATGTTTGCCCCTTGAATTTACGAATAATCAGGGGAATTTTTCATATTGCATTTGTTTGGACAATCTAGATTTATACAGCAGATTCGATGTTTATGAGGTACAGCAACTGATTGAGAAAAGTAATGAGTAATGAATAATGAGTAATGAGTCAGAAATTTACTGATTACTCATTACTTAATACTCATGGTGTACCTCACTTACTTCAAAAGTGCTGTATGTAAATAGCTGCTACTAAAATCGTCAAATTACAAGTATTTCTAGTAGCAACTATTCTACCTGTAGAGAAAAATTGTGTTAAAAACTGCGCTCCCCAATTGTGAGCGCAAAGCATTGAGCAGTAGTAGTTTATAAACCTGACAAAATATTTAGCCAGCATAGCTGTTGTTTGCCTCAATAAACAGCAGTTTCTGGTAAACACCTAAACAAAATCAACTATGAACTAGTAAGACTGAATAATTTGGCCAACTTTCCTATAGTTTGGTGTAACGCTGGTATTAGTTTCACAAAATTGCTTGATGAGTATAAGAAAGTAAGCTAGAAGAGAAATTTTGCCGAAAACCTGTGGTTCCTCACTTTGTTAAGTTAGCCTAACTGTTATTCTTTTAAGAATTTTTCTAAATATAGTCAATAGGTTTTATGAAAAAAAGATGAACTTCATGAAAAAAATATATTTTCTTTATTGAAAGTTTAATAATTAGATTTATGTCAAATAAAATAACCAATATTTAGGACAAAAAGTACATTAAAAAAGATGCGAGTGTTTTATACGTAACAGGACTTACGCACCAAGATTGTCTATGAAGATTGGGTGTAAGGGTTTTAGATACATACACCCCTATACCCTCGCCAAAACCCTTAATTTTTCGTTTTTATGCGTAAGTCCTACAGGATATTATGGCCGATTAATCCGAATCAATTCAGTCAAGATACTATCCAAGCTACCATTAACTTGAATTTTTTCAATTTTCTCGGCAATTCGCTCTAGTATTTCTAATTCTTTCAACCGCAATGCAACCGGGTTATCTTCCATAACTCTGGCGGTATTTAACATACTGCGAGTTGCAGCAGTTTCTTCACGCCGACGCACTACGTTAGCTTGGGCGGCTTTTTCCGCTTCTACTACTTTGCTCAAGATAGTTTTAATTTCTCCAGGCAGAATAATATCTTTTACCCCTACTGAATCAACTTCAATTCCATAGTCGGCGGTTTTTTGACGGATATATTCAGAAATACTTCTGTCAATTGCGCCTTTATCTTCTAGTAAAGCATCTAAGGTTCTTTCACCAACTGCGCCACGCAAAGCAAACTGAGCTTCTTTATACAAGTAACCAACAATATCTGACAAGCCATTTTTGGCTCTCAGAGGGTCGATGATGCGGAAACCAGCCGTTAAATTCAAGCGCAATGGTACTTTGTCTTTAGACAAAATGTCTTGGCCAGAAACTTCTAGAGTTTGCTGACGCAGGTCAAAAACTTCGGTTTGCAAAGAACGCCCAAATAGCCACCAGACGTGCATTCCCGGTTGCAGTTGAGTTTGAAACTCTTGATTGATATACAGTAACCCCAGGTGTTGTGCAGGTACTTCGCAAATATGCAAGAAGTTGCGACTCAAAGCCAGAGTTTCTGGTAAACCCGAAACTAATTCAGCAATTAAACGTGGTGGTAATGTTGCCTCGGTGTTGATGTCAACTACTTCTATTTCTACACCTTGCCAAAATAGTTTGCGGCTACATGGTTTGAGGATAGCAATTACTTTACCTTGATAACGTGCGATCGCTACTTGTTGATTTTGTAATTGTACTACCTCACAATAAGCCGCCACAAACTCAGGATGTCGCTCAATTAGCACATCCTCTAAAGGAAAATCAGGATTTGGCAAAATCCGGCTGAGAGTCCGCACTGTCACATCTCTATCAACAGCCCAGAAAGCATACTCCCCAGGTTCTAGCGGCTGTACAAAGTTATTCTGTACATACAGCAAACCAATCTCATACTCAGAAATGAGAAATTTCTTGATTCCATTCAACGCAATTCCGCGTAATTGTTGAACAAACTCCGCAGCTAAAACTAAACTTTGATTCAAGTTAAATAGATGAGTTTCTACCTCAATAAAACCACGCCAAAAAGCCCGGAGTTGGTTTGGCGGAATACTCACCCAAGTTTGTCCCCAGTGGACTAAAGCCGCTTGACCGAAACCAGTTCTCACAACTATAAGATGTTCCTGTAACTCAGAACTGTGATTTCGCAACAATAGTTCTAAGTTATCAATCTTCGCCTCTGGTTGATTGAGGTCATAGGTTTTAACTTGCCAATGCTTACCAAAATAAGTGTAAGTACCGGGCTGCAAAATTTTCTTAAAATCACTACGGTGATATAGAATACCAATTTCGTGAGGTTTGATATAAAAAGTTTTCCACATAGTAATTTGCATAGATAACTGGGGAAGTTTTCGCCCCTGACGCAGATTGAATAAAAACATTTAGCAGTTCCACTTGTGTGCTGATGTATAAAATTGCTCAGAACACACCGTGATTGAGCTAATAAGTTTTTAACATCTGTAATATATATACTACATTGTAATTTTAAACTTTGCAAATGTAAAATGTTATTTACTATACCCATTCTCCAAAATTTCGATATACATACAAAAACTTGTAGGGGTGAACAGGTGTTCACCCCTACAAGTTCATACGTAGCAATTAAAATTATCTAGAAATTAATACCAGCCATTATTACCTGATTCTGGAATCACAGCATAAGCATCAATTTCAAACAACATCTCATCAAGCGCCAATCGAGGAACAGGAATGAGTGTGTTTGCGGGTGGTTTATTCCCCCACAAATTACCAATTTCGCGTCCTAACGGAATTAATTTTTCTTGGGTGTGATTTACTATCAAAACAGTTGTTTTGACTACATCTTGCGGTCTTGCACCAGCCGCATTTAAGGCAAAGCGCAGATTTTGAAAAGCTTTGACCAATTGCTCTTCATAATCATTGGAGATTACATTACCTTGTAAATCTGAACCAAATTGGCCAGAAATATACACGGTTCTTGTTCTTGGTGGTGTAATCGCTATGTGACTATAGCCATTTTGAGGTGCGTTATATAACGTTGGTGGATTCAGCAACGTCACATCTCTATTTCTGTTACCTTGCGCGACTACTTCCTTTTGGGTTCCTGCTGCAACTATAGCAGTACCTAATCCGCTACCTCCTAGCCACAAAAGAGCATTTCTGCGTGAAAATTTTGTCACTATTGAATTAACCGCACGAGTGATACGTTGAGTCATTGAAGTTCCTTCGATTAAATGATCTATTTTTGACTAGGCTATGCTTATATTATGTGGTTAATTGGACTCAAAAATCACGTCTTTTTTCAAAAGTTGAGTGCAATTACGCAGCTAATATACTAACTTTAAAATATCTTTAATATTTGACTAAATTACTTTAGAGTATTTCAAAAAATCGCTACTTTTAGAAAAAAATTGATAGTAACAGGACTTACGCACCAAGATTGTCTGTGAAGATTGGGTGTAAGGGTGTGTGGCGTAAGGGTTTTAGATACATACACCTCTACACCCTTGCCAAAACCCTTGATTTTTCGTTTTTATGGGTAATACCAATTTGAAAAATGATTGCGACAAATGGGTTACTGAAAAGCTCACCAGTCAGCAATTTCCCAATCCAAAATCCAAAATCTAAAATCCAAAATGGTATAAGTCCTTAGTAAGAGCATTTTTGTCTATAAATGCTCTTACATCATCAATCGAGTTCAAGCTAACAGTTAACCGTAAAACTAAGCCCCGACAGCTTCTTTAGCAGCGTATAGCACCTCAGCATTGATATCTTTGAAACCGCGATCGCGGGCAAATTTTTCAGTATTTCGCTTGACTTTACCGCGCACAAATCCCGGTATTTTATTTAATTCTGCTAAACCATCTTTTGTCCAATTCAAATCAGATTCGGCAGAAATTCCTTTCGTAATTACTTCTTTAGTATCGTGTCCACCAAATATTTCTAATAAATGGTCTTCCATTCCTAAAGTAAAGGAATTGTAGATTAAATCTGTGATTTGATTTGTACCTTCGTAGCCTAAAAATGGTTTGTAACCAATGGGGAAGTTTTGGACGTGAATTGGTGCAGCAATTACACCGCAAGGAATATCTAAGCGTTTCCCGACGTGGCGTTCCATTTGTGTACCGAAGATGGCTGAGGGTTCGACACGGGCGATCGCATCCCCAATTGCGCCATGATCATCAGTAATCAGCACTTCGTCGCAATATTCGCTGACTTGTTCGCGGAACCAGTCAGCATCATATTTGCAGTAAGTTCCTGCCCAAACTACATGAATCCCCATTTCTCGTGAGAGAATTTTGGTAAGGGCGGCGGCGTGGGTATTGTCGCCAAATACCACAGCTTTTTTACCAGTCAAATTCTGACAGTCAATCGAACGGGAGAACCAAGCCGCTTGGGAAACATACAAGGTTTGCTCGTTGATATATTCTTCATAGTCAACATTTGCGCCTTGTTCGTTAATTACCTGTTGAATTTTGCGGATACAACGGGCAGTTTCTACCACACCCATCGGGGTAATATCTACGCAAGGTGTTCCGAATTCGGCTTGTAAGTAATTAGCTGTCATTACACCTAGTTCCCGGTAAGGAACCAAGTTAAACCAAGCCTTGGGTAAATTCTTTAATTCATGAACAGAAGCACCTTCGGGAATGACGGCGTTCACCTCAATTCCCAAATCACCCATGAGTTTTTTCAGTTCTGTACAGTCGTGGTTGTTGTGAAAACCCAGGGTAGAAATACCGATGATGTTAACTGATGGCTTTTCGGTTTTGGTTGTCGGTAGCTCGCCTTTTTTGCGGGCTTTTTCGATATAGTATTGAACGATTTGATGTAAGGTGCGATCGCCTGCTTGCAATTCATTGACGCGATAATGGTTCACATCCGCCAACATGACATCGCCTTTGGCTTCTAGCTGCGCCCGTTCGACGAAGTTTTGTAAGTCTTCTTGCAAAATGCTAGAGGTGCAAGTGGGAGTTAACACAATCAAATCAGGGTGTTCCTCTGCATCTTTGCGGGTAATATTGTCAACCACCTTCTCTTGCGAACCGCGTGCTAATACGTGGCGATCTACAACACTGGCTGTCACTGGGGTAAAATCTCGCTCCCGTGAGAGCATGGAACGCATAACGTTAAAATAATCATCTCCGAGGGGAGCGTGCATAATCGCATGAACGTTTTTAAACGAAGTAGCGACTCGCAAAGTACCAATGTGGGCTGGGCCTGCGTACATCCAGTAAGCCAATTTCATCAGGCGTTCTCCCTTGTGAACAAAATCAGAGGTGGACTATGATTGCGAAATTATTAGTCTTTGATTGTCCCAAAACTTGTAGCGTGGAAGAAATAGGACTATTTACTAGTTGATTGGTGTCAGAATCGCTGAAACCTTTGTGATGATTAGATTTTAGCTTTTAAGTTAAACAACATATATATTGTTTAAGGAAATAATTCTTAGTCTTATGCAAATCTTGTTAGCAAGATAAAGCTGTTATTTAATATTTATTCATAAACTCTGGGCAAGTATTCTTAATATTTCTACATATATAGCAATACTAAATCATTTGTAAAATTCTCTTTCTTCTCTTTATTCTTCTTCGTGTCCTTTGCGCCCTTTGCGGTTCGTTTTTTCAATTGAGAGAAAAAACCGCCGATGAACGCCGATAAACGCAGATGTTATGGCAATGATTAATCATTCGTGAAGAACTAGATCCCCGACTTCTTCAAGAAGTCGGGGATCTGCGAGTATTTGATAGTTATTCAGGCAAATTAATCACAGGATTACGGCTAAAGAAACCGCGTGGAAATAACTTGAAACCAACGCGATGAACAGGCATTACAGGCCAATCTTCAGGACGGGGTACGTGTGTCATTCCCATTGTGTACCAAACTACGATGTCTTCATTTGTTAATGATTCATTGTCAGAAATATATTTTGGTAAACCTTCTTTTGGTTGGCTTTGATTGGGATAATTACCACCTGCATAAAGTTCATCTGGTTTATATTTTGTTACCCAAAAATGATGTGTAGCAAATTCGGCGCGTTTGCGAATTTCTGCACCTTCAGTTGGAAAAAATATGGTGTTTCCAGTTGGCATTAACATATATGCAGTTCCCACGCCGAGAGTATTCTTTTTATCGGTGCTGCTAATCATCCATTCTCGGCTATGTTTGGTATCAACATCACGGACGGCAGCTTTTTCTGTGGTTAATGGTGTGTTTTCTACTGCGATCGCATTTCCTATAGGATTTTTACCACTAATTGGTACAGAGTTAACATTCATCTCTGTGACAGAATTTGCCTGTCCGTCTACATCCATATCAAGGCGGTAATTAAAAAAGTGTTGATGATTTACGCCAAAAATATTTTTAGCCAGTAACCGTCCATAGGAATTATCAAAAGATTCTGTTGCTAAATTTGTCCCTTGGGCTAGAACAATTCCGCTTAATTCGTTTTGAACTTCTAAAGTACCGTCTTGGTGAAAAATCCAATTCAGGCTGTAATCATAATTATCAATTGTCGCCGTTATAGTTAACACTAACTCCCGATTGCGGCGGACATCATTACGCTGAGTATCATATCCATAATGTTTCCAGAGAATACCATTATCACGCTCATAAATACCAACAACTCGCGGCATTGTCACAGGTTCGCCTTGTTCGTTGGCAAATATCGCATCTAATAAAACTCCGTTGCTGGGGATATCTTTACCCAACTCCAGCGCATTCGCTAACACACCAAAGTTATATTCACCAACATCAAAAGCATTGCGAAATGACCAAGTAGGATCAGGATCACCATAAGGGACTACCATTTCTGATAGGCTACCACGATATAAAACTCGTCGCAGATTTTCCCCATCTTGGTAATTTACTAAATACAACACTAAACCGTCACGCGGGTGCATTAAATAGCGAAACTTCCAACCTTGCCAACTAATTTCATTTCCATTAATTTGGAAGGTTTTACCATAAGGCTGAAAAAATTTTAACGGTTTTGGTGGTGTGAGTAATTTACCCAAAGATTTTAGATCATAGTCCCACTTTTCTTTAGAGAATGGTACGATGCCTCTATCTATTAGACTGACGACTTTACCTGTATTTAAATTAACTGTCGCTAGTACACCTTCAATGGGACTACCGTAATAATTCCAGTTATCGCCTCGATAATAAGATAATCCACGCACCAAGCGATCGCCTGTTGATTCTTCCTGTTTACTTAAGATTCCCGCCGCCCAACAACTAACTTTAACATCATCAAAATCTTTAATTTCCCTTCGTTGCATGGCTTTTTGCCATTTTTCATCAGCTTTAACAATTTGAGATGTTAAGGCACATTCTGTATAACCTAAAGCTGGTTGAGCATTGGCTATTTCTTGCCAAGAATTAAGGGATTGCTGTTTTACGTCAACAATACCTTCGTAGGTTTTGTTTTGTAAACGTTCGTATACTACTAAAAAAGCTTGCCGTTGAACTTCTTGATTGGGTGTGAAATTTAAAACTTCCTGTTTATCTGGTTCTTTTAAAGCCACAATCGAAAAAATAGCCGTGTCGCTTAACGATTTTGCTTTTTTAACTACCTCAACGGCTGTGGTAATTTCTGTTTCTGTTAACGGCGTTAAAGGGTGTAAAATCTGCGGTTGTTGAGCAGAGACTTTACTTATTAGTCCAAAAAATATACTCAGGCAGATAATAATATTAATGGCTAAAACAGCAAACCGCAGTTTCTTCATCATCTGTAACTAGCAAACAAAGAACTTCTATTTATTCATTTCTCAGTATGAACTATATAAATCCGGTTTGATTGCTGGATGTATTTGTGTAGGCGCAGATATTAGTCTTATATAAAACCGATAGATTTTGCGATCGCACTTTTGTTTTAATCCCCTTGTGGGGAATTAGTGCTTAGAAACCGTCTTAATGGAAGTAGTTCACGAATCTTGTGTCTTAGTTGTTTCAATCTCCGTGAGGGGAATTAGTAGTTAGAAACCCCGCCGCACTGAAACCGATACGGAGCAAGGTTTTTGGGAAGCAATTTGACGAATCTCAAAAAAATGTCAATTTCAGGTGTAGGTTGGGTGGAGGAACGGAACCCAACATTTTCAAGGCTTTGTTGGGTTACGCTATCGCTACACCCAACCTACTATTCTCTTAACTTTAAAAGAATCTTAGCCCCCCTTTTTAAGCTACGGTGTACACACAAGTCGAAAATTTGCCGTATGAAACCGCATCCCGCCTTGAACTAAAGTTCCAGGCTCATAGCCAAAGTCCACAAAGCGTGGACTATAAGACATTTTTAGGTGAGTTATCTTCAGATGATTTTTGCTATGAGACTCGGAATTCATTCCGAGGCGGGACAGATGCACTACACGAATATTTGTGTGTACACCATAGCCTTTTTACGGGGGGTTGGGGGGATCTATAAGTATCAACAAACACAACTAACCACTTTTAAAATAATCCCTTACCCTTCTTTTTATTGAAATCCTGAACTATGCAGAAACTAAACGGCGTAAAGATTCAGCACGACGTTTAGCGGTGGAATTATTAGGAGCCAATTTGAGAGCTTCTTCGTAACTTTGTAGCGCCTGAGTATTTAATTTTTTGCGCTCATAGGCGTGACCAATGTTATTTAAAGCTACTACATAATCAGGTTTAATTTTCAAAGCTTCTTTGTATTGGCGAATTGCTAAGTCATATTGTTCTTGAGCAAAGTAAGCGTAACCAAGCCCATTGTAAATAGGAGCAATTTCTTCTTCCCCTTCTTCTTCAGCAGCTTTGAGAGCTTTTTGAAATAGCGCGATCGCTTGCACGTACAATTTTTTTTCAGAATAGATACAGGCTAACTCGTAATATTCCTGAGTTGTACCTTTTTCTTTCTCCAGTTTTTTTCGCAGTTTGGAAAATGCACTTTCCAACCTGCGAGTTTTGAGAATTTGCCGAAAAACACTCACAACCGCGAATGTCAGAATTGCCACCACAATCGAGAGGTAAACAACAGCTAGATTATTATCCATCGCCTGCTAAGACAAATATTAAAACTACTTTCTCTATCTATTATCAATCTTAGAGAAGTTAAAAGTTCAGGACTTACGCAAAAGTAACGTAACTCCGTCATTACGAGCGATAGCGAAGTAATCTCCCCTGACGCTGAGATTGCTTCCCTACACTTCGTTTCGGTCGCAATGACATTATCGGCGTTGCGTAAGTCCTAAAGTTAAAAGTTAAAAGGCAAAAGTACAATATCTCTTTTATGGTAGTCCCCAATATTGGGCGCGTTGCTTCAGCCAACCTTTAACTGTGTAACGGGCGATCGCTTCATTTACATTACGTCGCAGTTCGTCATATTGTACACCCTTGGGCATCACCACAGATAAAGGCGCTGTCGATAGCTTGGTTGGTAGCAGTCGATATTGGGGAGATTGTTTGATCCAACCACTCAGAACACTTGCATCGGCGGCGAAGGCTGTGGCTGTATTATTTTCTAACTTTTCTTGCCCTTCTTGGTAAGATTGGACTCCCACTAACTCAGCCTTGGGGAGATAATAACGTACTTGAGCGATCGCATCAGAATTGTTGAGGACAGCTATTTTACGGTTAGCTAAATCTTGAATTTCTTTTACAGCAGTATCTTTAGTAATCAAGTATGTGCCATCCAAGTAATAAGGCACACTGAAACTAACTAACCGGGAACGTGATTCAGTAGCTGTAACTCTAGCAATAGCAAAATCAACTTGATGCTTTAAGACTACAGATAAGCGATCGCGATTTGCTACAGGCTGTAATTTCACCGCTTCGGCTTTCCCTAGCAAATCGGCGGCTAAACGTTGCGCCAAATCAATTTCTAAACCTTGAAGATTGCCGTTAGCGTCCCTAAATCCCAAGGGAGGCAAATTATCTTTAACGGCAATTTTAAAATAGCCCCGCCGTTGAATTTCTGGCATTTCTGCGGCAGATGCAGGTAAACCTGTGACTAACAATAAACAGCAGAAAATTACCAAAATTCCGGTAAATAACCCCATATATAACCGATTCAAGGATAAAGGATAAAGGATAAAGGATGAAAAACGGACTTGTTGCTTGATTAATTTTTTCAGCAACGAGCCAAATTTGTGCAAACCCCTTGATTGATTTTGGGGGTAAGTTTCAACCTTCATACTTCATACTTCATCCTTCAAAGGTTATTCATCCGTTAGCACCTTTATTTCGCTTGACTGGCTGCTAATTCAGCAATTTTGCCGAAGCTGGTAGGATCTAAAACTGCTAATTGTGCCAACATCTTGCGGTTGAGTTGGATATCAGCTTTTTTCAAGTTGCCAATCAACTGACTGTAGCTTAAACCATGTTGTCTAGCAGCCGCGTTAATCCGAGTAATCCACAAACGGCGGAAATCACGCTTGCGTTTTTTGCGATCGCGGTAGGCACTAC
The DNA here is from genome assembly GCF_014696905.1 of Nostoc sp. FACHB-190. NCBI lineage: Bacteria > Bacillati > Cyanobacteriota > Cyanophyceae > Nostocales > Nostocaceae > Nostoc > Nostoc sp. FACHB-190. Next base: position 2,834 of record NZ_JACJQW010000027.1, on the reverse strand, counting down.
GTAGTGCCTTCATTACTTGCTGGTTAGCAGTTCTAAACAGAGTTGAGTGTGAACCGCGAAAACCTTTAGCTAATTTGAGAATTTTATTGCGGCGTTTACGAGCTACGTTACCGCGTTTTACCCGTGTCATGTTCTAATTCCTAAAAAATTTACTCTACAAATAAGGAAGCATCAAGCGTACGTTTTCTTCGTCGCGCTCGTTGACGATGGCCATTTTGGAAAATTTACGTTTTTTGTTAGTGGTTTTATGTTCTAACAAGTGGTTTTTGAACGCTTTGCGGCGGACGATTTTACCGCTACCAGTAGCGCGGAACCGTTTTGCGGCTGCTTTACGGGTTTTTAGTTTAGGCATTTGCTGGCTTTAATTTGACGATTCGACACAATCTATCATTATATACTATTAAATTTGCTGAAATGCCAAGGTGGTTTCAGAAATTAGGGAGTTGGGAATGGGGAGTGTACTTCGACTGCGCTCAGTACCCAGGGTGTGGGAGAGAACAAGATCCCCGACTTCTCAAAGAAGTCGGGGATCTGAAGTATTGCAAGTTCTTGACTTTACTGAGTACTCTTTTTCTTACTCAGCACTCAGCACTCAGCACTCTTCATTGAGGAACTTTCAGGTTTTCTGCACCTTGGGTAACTTTCGCAGAATCAATGCGATCGCCTTGTTGAATTTTGTTGACGACATCAAAGCCTTGGGTGACATAGCCAAATACAGCGTAGTTACCATCCAAGAAACCCAAATCAGCCAAAGCAAAATAAAACTGCGAAGAAGCTGAATCTGGCATTTGCGATCGCGCCATTGCGATCGCACCTTGTTTATGGCTTAACTCTGGTACTGTCTTTACACCCGCCATTTCAAAGGTTTTACTGTAAATTGGGGCAGCTTCACCCTTGGGTTTGATTTCTAAAGGTATATAGCGTTCATTGCCAGATTTCGGGTCAATATAACCGCCTGTTCCCAATCTATCAGCAGGAAATTTCGGGTCTTTCCCTTGGGGATCACCGCCTTGAACAACAAACGGCTGCGGATCACGTACCACTCGATGGAATGCCAACCCATCGTAAACACCTTTTTGGACTAAATCGACAAAATTACCTGCGGTAATCGGCGCATTTGTACCATCTACTTCGATAGTGATGGGTGAACCTTTCACCGTCATCACTACAGTAGCTTTACCTTCAAGCCTTGGTAAATTACTCATTCCGGGAATACTCTCACTTGTTGTTTCAGGTACAGGCGTTGCTTCAGTAGTTGTATTACTAGTTTCGGTAGCTGTTCCTGTTGGAGAAGAAGTGCTAGAGCTAACTTGCTGTGTAGAACATCCTCCCAACATTAAAGCAGCGACCATCAAAAAGGTAACTAAAAATTTTGTAACTTTTAACCGCATTTTCAGGTACTGACTCAACCAGAGTATCTTAGCCTCTCAAGTGAATAAAGTTAAAAGGTAAAGGTAAAAAGTAAGCCATTGCGGTGGACGGGTTTCCCGGCATAAAGCAAATGGCGAACCCGAAGGGCAAAAGATTATTTTCTTTTAACTTTTGCCTTTCTACTTTTTACTTAATTAAAGTCCTTCCAATGGAACTTGCAAAAAGCGGGCTAATTCTGCACCTTTGGTTTCTATTTCTGTCAAAGACAGGGGTTGACCGACTCTTGTTAAAGGAACATCGCGCCGTCCCTTAATTCTGAGGTAAACTGCACGCTTAGGATTTAAACCTTCTTTAATGTCTAATCTTACAGATTGGACATCACGAATGCGGGCAGAAATTTCAATGCGGCGGTTTTTGCCAGGGAAACCCCAGCGAAAAATTTTAACGGTGTCAGTTTCGTGGTTAAACTCGTTGTAACCACCGCCCACATCTAATAAAATCATCAACCACAGGAATAAAGCTAAAAGTACACCAGCAGTGCCATACAAGCCCATAACTAAACCTTGGGGTAAGAACACTAATTGAGTCGGATCGGTGACTAATAGCAAATTGACGTGCAAATAACTCGATATACCAGCTAACAAAAAGCCTGTGGCTCCTAAAGTTACAATAGTTGCCCACCAGTAGTTACTCAACCGACGAGAACCGAGAACTTTTTGATGTAACACGCCCGAAGAAGCGCGATCGCCATTAGAATCGCCTTGGTTAATTGTTGTTGATACGGTCATGGAACTACTTTGTGAATGGTCAAGGGTCAAGGGTCAAGGGTCAAGGGTGATTTTTCCCTTGCCATTAGTTATTCTCTCTCATTTCCACCCCTTCCTTGTTTCCTCCACTCCCCACTAATTCACCAAGCCCTAGCAGGGGTGCAGGGGGAATTGGGGAAATCTTCTCACCTTTTCTCCGAAGCCAGCCACCACGAAAATCTATCTTGGTAGACTACTACTCCCCACTCCCTTCAAAGATAATTGTGATATTTCTGAGAAAAGTTGTGTCAGATTGTAAAATTTCTGATATTCATATTATTTAATAGGTTTGTAATCAATACCAGAATTCCCTGTGTAGTTCAGGCAAAAAACCGAACTAATGTGATAAGTTAAGGATCATTAAGTTACCACAAGCTAGGTTACTAGCCAATGGTACGTGTAATGGCATAACCCTGAGAAATGTCAACTTACTTAGAAGGCAACCTCTCAGAAAATCAGCCGCTTTCAGGCTGCGGGAATTGTCAAAAAAACGTTTATTCCTCAAGAGCGTTGAAATTTTTAGTAAAAAGAGGATTTTAGTCCGATGACCATCGCAGTTGGACGCGCCCCAAGTAGAAGAGGGTGGTTTGACGTACTAGACGACTGGTTAAAGCGCGATCGCTTCGTGTTTGTAGGTTGGTCAGGAATATTACTATT
>NZ_JACJQW010000026.1:0-118183 GCF_014696905.1 Nostoc sp. FACHB-190 | reverse complement strand
TAAGACTCGGAGCGTTTTTGGTAACGCACATTGTTTAACAATGTTCCTAACAGAGCAGTGGCAAGCGAGACAGGAAGCCTACAGTGTACCGAAGGTCGCTGTAGGTACTTCACTACCTTCACTTTGAGCTATGAATAAACTCTACCTAAAGAGAGATGAAAGAAAGAGCATCTTGGGATAATTCGTAGCAGTTTTTGTTGGTAAAATCAACGTCAGCTTTTGACACTGAAGCGGAAATACCCCAGTAATTTTAACTCTGAGTAATAACTTAACTTAACATTTGGTATTTAAATTTAAACGAGCGCGGCAGGGCTCGAACCTGCGGCCGATTGCTTAGAAGGCAATTGCTCTATCCACTGAGCTACGCGCCCAAGACAAAATAGTGGCTTTTATGAGAGCCATCAATACAATTATATCGTTATTGCCCCTAAGAAGCAATCAAAAATTGCAGATTTGCGATAGCAAGGCTAAGATGCTAGTCGAACAAAGCAAATCAGTTATTGATTAGCTATATTGAGTGGTCAAGGCGAGTTATTTGCATTTTAGTGGAGATATCCTTTGGGTAGCTTACACTAGGGTGGCTAAAGAGCGATCGCGCCACTGACCTGAAACACTTACTAAGTAATCGCACTCTTGGCGATGTTACTAAATCAGATTATAGATCGCATATCCACAAAGCCCCTGTGAGGAGTGATTTTAGCGTGCCATGTTTATTCTCAAACGGCAGGATGTTGAAATATCAAGCATTCAGCACCCAAAAAGGGATCAGCAAGTGCCGATCCTCCATTATCAGGGGCAAACCTTTCGGTTGATTAGTTTGTTTAAAGCTAATCAAGAAGAAGAAGCTCGCGCCTTGTGGAGAGATTTGACAGATAATCGCGGTAAAGCTTGTGTCTTACTAGAAGAGCCAGATCGTTTTAGCATCTGGGGTAAAATCCGCTTAGAACAGCTAGATAGTGATACTGGTGGTCATGGTAAGACAGACATACTGATTCAAGCTAGTATCTTGCTGTTACAAGCGGTGCATCTAGATATTGAAGAGTTTTTAGGCGCTCGTCAATTAACATTATTTGAAAAAGATATGGGGGAAGTTTTTCGACAGCAGAAATTTCCTGAAGCTTCTTCCCCCGAATCTGTTAAGCATTTAGTCACCATAGATCCCTTAGAAGATACCAAACTTCCAGCTTGGCAAGAAAATCATGTAACTACGTTTTTACAGGAACTGCACAAGCTAGGGAAAACTTATTTTGGTAATGCCAACTTTGCCAATAAAGTAGCCGATAGGTTACAGGATATGGCAGAAGGCGAGCGATCGCTATTTATTTCCTGGCTCAACCAATCTTCCCTCAATAAACTCTGGCAATAGCCAGCAAAAGCATGAATTATGAAGTATGAAGCCTGAAAAACTCACTTATACCCTGAATTATTGCAAAAAAAGCTTTTCTGCTTCCATAGCAACCAAGGCACATACCCATAAATTCTCACTTTATCCTTCAGACTTCAAACTTCCAACCTTCCAGCGTGCATATACATAGTCAATCCCTATGAGTAGCTCTTACAACAATTCTCTGCGTTCTAAATCTATATTCAGTAATCGTAATATTATCTTGGCCGGAATTACCTGGGCGGTAGCGGCACTATTATATTTTTTGCTATTTAGTGCTAAAATTCCAGGAGCCAACGGCGAAGAAAGTCGTGCCGAGTGGTATGTAATTGGCACAAATATTTTTGAAGCGTTAGCTTACTTGGGTGCTGGTATTTTATGCTTAAGGAATTGGCGTAGCCCCCAAATCGTCAGTAGTCGAAATGTGTGGTTGGCAATTGCCATTGGTATGCTTTCTTATTTCCTGGGAGGGATATTTTTTGGCTATACAGAAATAGTTTTAAAAAAAGAACCGGATGTATCCATTGGCGATGTATTTTTTGTATTGACTTATATTTCCCTGGGCGTAGGCATGATTTTAGCTGTGGCATCAAGACGCATTAATCTCGAAAAATGGCAATGGCTGATTGTCGCTGCCATAGGAGTGTTTGGTAGTTTGGTGGCATGGTGGATTTCAATGCAACCAAAAACAACAACAGAAATACCAACAGGACTACTAGCCACAATTTTGAATTGGTTTTACATCGTGAGCGATGTATTGTTGCTGATTATTGCGACAACCTTACTCTTAGCTTTTTGGGGTGGACGAGTAGCTCAATCTTGGCGAATGATTGCAGCGGCCGCATTTTCGCTTTACATTGCAGATATGTGGTTTAAATTCGCTCAAGGGGATAATTATCAAAGTGGAGACATATTAGAAGTGTTTTGGGTATTTAGTGGAGTGTTATTTGGTATGGGCGCAGTCCTAGAACATGACGCATCATTGAGCCGGACTCGCCGGGAGCGTGGACGTAAACGAACTTAGATTTGGTGTCTACCGTGAGAAAACTAACAGAATCAGATAAACAAGAAATTCTTAAGTTATATCGAGAAACTGCTGAAACGACCTCGACTTTAGCAGAACGTTATGACGTGAGCAACTCAACCATCAGTCGTCTGCTCAAAAGTACCTTACCAGAGGATGAGTACGAATACTTAGTTTCGTTGAAACGCGCGGCTCGGACTCCTGAAGGTAGGGCGCAGGTAAATTATGAGCAGTTGCCTTTGCTGGTACCAAAAGAGCCAGAAATTGAACCTCCTCAGAGCGAAAGCAAGCCTATAGAATTGCCCAAGCTCAAGTCACAAGAGCCAGTCATTGAAGCAGCATTAGAACCAGAAGATGATGAAGACTCAAATTCTGGTATTAGAAGAGTGCGGCGGCGTTCCTCGGCAACTACAGAAAAACCAAAGCCAAAATTGGTGAAAAAAGCCGACATTGCGCCAGAACCACCACCAGAAATTGCCAGCATTCCTAGCCCAATACTGGATGAGGAACGTCCCAAAGTTGTGGCTTTTGCCGATATTTTGGGCGAAGAACTGCTCGATGAGTCTGAAGATTTAGATGATCTAGACGATGATTTAGATGATGACGATTTAGATGATGATGATTACGAGGAGGATGACGATTACTTTGATGAGCCAAGACCGTTAGTTACAAGACGCAGGTTAGGTGAAGCACCAGTCCAAGTTTTACCATTGTCGGCGGCGAATTTACCGAGAACTTGTTATTTGGTAATTGACCGTTCCGCCGAGCTAATTACCAGACCACTCAAGGATTTTGGTGATTTAGGGCAAATTCCAACTCTGGAAACTCAGCAGCGCACTTTGCCGATATTTGATAACCATCGCGTAGCCAAACGTTTCTCGACAAAGCGCGATCGCGTGATTAAAGTTCCTGATAGTAGAATGCTACACAAGGCACGGACTCACCTCCAAGCTAAAGGCATCACCCGCCTGTTAATTGATGGTCAAGTCTACTCTTTGTCTGCACTTTAAGACAACGGAATCAACTTTCAAGAAACATAGGGGTGTAAGGGAAAAACTGAAAAACCAAACCATAGTCTGAAACATCTACTTTCTCACCTATACCCTTACACCCCATACCCCTAAACCCCTCAATTGTGCGTGTAAACAGCAGCAGTAAAACGCTTCGCTAAATTCACAATGTCTTGTTTGCGAGCAACTTGATTTACCCAAAGTTGAGGTATGCCCTCAATACCATAGTAAATTCCCGCTAACCCACCGGTGACAGCCGCAGTTGTATCTGTATGTCCGCCCAAATTTACAGCTTTTAACACTGCTTCTGCATAGGATGAGCTATTTAATAAACACCATAACGATGCTTCTAGGGTTTCAATGACATAGCCGCCAGATTTAATCTCTTCAATTGGTAAGCTGGCAATGTCACCACTGAATACTCTAGCAAAATGGGGCATTTCTTCTAGGAATTGCGGTGCAGAATAAATAGGTTGAATTTTTTCTAAGCCTTGAGTGTAAGCTGTGGGTAAATTAGCGCCTTGCAGCAGTTCAATGGCGATACTAGTATAAATGCCGCAGGCCATTTGCGATCGCACATGAGCATGGGTAATACAAGACACCTGATGCACCCGCGAAATCAATTCCGGGAAATCTAAGGTTTGATGGCAATAAGCCATCGGTAAAGTTCTCATCAAAGAACCATTACCATTACTCATCTCGCTCGTTCCCCCAGCCTCTAAAGGTGGAACCCCTTGATTAATTCGCATAATAGCCGCATGAGTACTTTGTCCGATGCCAAATATTTCCCCTCTGGGAGTCCAGTAAGCTTGCTTATACCACCGCCAAAAAGACAAAGCTATGGCATCCAAAGAATACCCTCGACAAAGGCTTTCTGCCAAGCAAAATGTTAGGGAACTATCATCAGACCAAGTTCCCGGTGGTTGATGCCATGTGCCGTAACCCAGCATCTTCGTGACAGGGAATTTCATACGTTCAGCGCGGCTTGTAAACTCCACAGGCACACCCAAGGCATCACCGACACATAAACCCATCAAACCAGACAATGTTTGTGTAGCGGTTTGCATTATGCCATCTCCACGAAAATTGCCAAAATTTCACAGCCAGAACACAAGCAGCCCAATATCCATAAATCACACTCAACCCTGATAATCGCCTCTGGGTACTGAATTCTGCTGAATTTACTTTATATATTTCTGCCATAGCTTATTGCTATTACTGCTACAAGCAATTATTAGGCATTAGGAGAAATTACAAAATTATCAATTTTGATTGCATCACTCATGTAAGAAAAAATTAACTTTTCTTGCGTTTCTGTGCCAGTTTTTTAAGCGACTACTCGCAAAAGTTCCGGTTGAAATAAATCTTGCTGCGAATATTGGCAAATTTTATGCAAGCTAAAATAGTAAATCTACTATCAGCTTTTGGGCATCAATCGTAACAACCTTTTTCTAGAGATTAAAAATTATTCGGAACTTTCGTACACAATTTACGACCTAGTAAATAACAGTAAAAAATCACAAAATTGAACAAAATTATGAAAGGTTTACTTCGGTCGTTCGTAGCAATTTCAGCATTGTCTTCTTTAGTTATTGCACCTTTGATGATGAATGCAGGACAAGCTGCGGCTCAAGATAAAAAAGGAACTGATGCTAGTTACATTGGTGCTGGTGTGGCAGCAGGCGTGACTAATGGCGGACTCAACAACGATGCAGCTAACGTTGGTGGTAATCTCACAGGTAGAGTCAAATTAGGCAGCCTTCCAGTTTCTGCACGGGGTAATGTGCTTTGGAGTGATAAGACGAGTGCTATCATCCCAGAACTTTCCGTAGACGTGCCTATTGCTAATAGAACTAATGCTTATGTCACTGGTGGTTATTCTTTTGTTGAAAAAGATGGTTCACCCAGTCCTTTAGGTAATAGAGATGCTGTCGTGCTGGGTGCTGGTGTCGAATCAGAAGTGGCGAATAATTTCTTGATTTACACAAATGCCAAAGTTGGACTACGAGCTTATCAAGATAGTCCGGCTTCTGCTGTTAGCATCAACGGTGGTATTGGCTATCGTTTTAAATAACTATAGGAATATGGTTTGATTCCTGAATCTAGTTGTGTAAGCAGAGAGTAGGGAATGGGGCGTAGGGAGTAGGAAAGAAGCCTGCTCTGGGTGTACTGATTTTTTTCCCAAATCAAATATTAATCCCATAACTCTCTCGGAAGTGAGAAGTTAATTTTTCAATAGATGTAATTTTGGGGAGTAATCCTAACATTTACAAATGTTAGAAAATAAAGATTTATTAGCTATCAACTCATACTTAAGGATGTTGGGATAATTCCAGTTCAACATGGTGAATGTTGTTGTTGAACTTTGCAGGTTGAGGGAATATCAGACTTTATCCGTAAAAGTCAGCGAAAACCAACAAACTTAAAGTTGATTTATACCACCTACTTCTATATGCTGGTTTTGTTAAGTGTAAAACTATCGACAAAGCCGGCTTTTCGCCGTGTTACAATTGTCGTATTCCTCATATTTCCGACCGAATTACCGGGAATCACTGAGCCAAAAACTTAGTCTTGGGTTTCATCCCTGCTTTATTGAGAATACTATACAACTCTCATGGTTAAATCTGCTCCTCCACCACTTGCCAACCGTAAGCCCTCAAAAGTAGAAGGCATCAAAGAAAATAGTAATTTTTTGCGTGAACCTGTAGCAACGCAGATCCTTGAGGATACGACTCACTTTAGTGAAGACGCGATCCAAATCCTCAAGTTTCATGGCTCCTACCAGCAGGATAACCGCGATAATCGCGTCAAGGGGCAGGAGAAAGATTACCAATTTATGCTGCGGACAAAGAACCCAGGGGGGTTTGTACCGCCGCAATTATATTTGGCTTTAGATAAGCTGGCTGATGAATATGGCAACCACACATTAAGGGCTACCACTCGTCAAGGTTTCCAAGTGCATGGCATCTTAAAGAAAAATCTCAAGGCTGCCATTGCGACTATTGTTAAAAATTTAGGTTCGACTTTGGGCGCTTGCGGAGATATTAACCGCAACGTCATGGCTCCACCAGTACCTTTCAAAAATCGTGCTGATTATCAGTATGCTTGGGAATATGCCCAAAACATTGCTGATTTACTGTCTCCTCAAACTGGTGCATATTACGAAATTTGGCTAGATGGCGAAAAAGCTATCAGTGCAGAAGAAAATCCAGAGGTGAAAGCAGCGCGGCAAAGTAATGGTAGCGGCACAACTTTTACTGACAGTGAAGAACCTCTGTATGGTACTTACTATATGCCACGCAAATTCAAAGTTAGCGTGACAGTACCGGGGGATAATTCTATTGATTTATATTCCCAAGATTTGACTTTGGTAGTTATTACCAATGCTCAAGGCGAACTAGAAGGATTTAATGTCTTTGCTGGTGGCGGTTTAGGCAGAACCCACAATAAAGAAGAAACATTTGCCAGGTTAGCAGACCCGATTTGCTATGTAGATAAAGCAGATGTTTACGAAATTGTCAAGGCAATTGTGGCGACTCAGAGAGATTATGGCGATCGCACTGACCGCCGCCATGCTCGTTTAAAATACTTAATCAATGATTGGGGTGTAGATAAATTCCGCGCCAAAGTTGAGGAATATTTTGGTAAATCAGTCGCCCCCTTTAAACCACTGCCAGAATTTAAGTATGAAGATTTCCTTGGTTGGCAAGAACAAGGCGATGGCAAGTTATTTTTAGGTATCTCCATCGACAATGGGCGGGTAAAAGATGAAGGTTCGTTGCAACTCAAAACCGCATTGCGGGAAATTGTCGAACAGTTTCACCTACCTATCCGCTTAACACCCCACCAAAACCTGATTTTCTGCGACATTGCCCCAAAAAATCAAGCAGCCATTCAAGAAATTCTCGACCGTTGCGGTGTTGTCTCTGACCCCGGTAAAATTGAACCACTGTTCCGCTATGCAATGGCTTGTCCAGCTTTGCCTACCTGCGGCTTGGCTATTACCGAATCAGAACGAGCAATACCAGGAATTTTAGAACGAGTCCGGGCGTTATTAGATAAAGTTGGTTTACCAGAAGAGCATTTTGTCATCAGAATGACAGGTTGTCCTAATGGTTGCGCTCGTCCTTACATGGCAGAATTAGGTTTTGTTGGTAGTGCGCCAGAATCTTATCAAGTTTGGTTGGGCGGTTCACCACATCAAACAAGATTAGCTCAACCAATAGTCGAAAAGTTGCACCACAATGACATTGAAAGCTTTTTAGAGCCGATTTTTGTTTTCTTCAAGAAATCACGCCAAGCAGAAGAAAGCTTTGGTGATTTTTGCTCACGGGTTGGTTTTGATGCTATTCGGGAATTTTCAGCACAGTATCAGCCGGAAACTGTTGCCGTCACCACCGCAGAAACTTCAGCACCAGCTAAAAAGAAAGCTGCACCCAGCCGCTCCCGTCCCCGCATTAGCCTTTATGATGAGGTTTACAGCAAGTTAAAGGAAACTGCTACCAGTCAAGGTAAATCAATGACAGAAATCGTCAATGAAGCCTTGAAAATTTACTTGCAGATAGATAAGTAACTAGGACTTACGCACCAAAATTGTCTGTGGAGATTGGGTGTAAGGGTGAAGGGGTATGGGGTGTAGGGGTTTTGAATACCTACACCCCTACGGTGAAGTCAAAATTCACAAGTAATAGAATTTTTAATTTTTGACTTGATTTTGCCCTTACACTCTGCTCTAAAAACTTAATTTTTCGTTTTTTTAAACAATTAACTGAAGTTTAGAATTACTCTATTTCTTCACAACGAATTAATAACTTTTCCATCGCTTCTGCAAGAGAAATTAAATCTTTCCAAGAAGAACCAGTGACTAAATTTTGCGCGTGTGCTAGTCGGTTGCGTAATTGTTCAGCAGATTTAAGGAAGCGTTCACCAAAACGTTTTGACTTTAATTCTAATTGCTCAAGTAATTCTGGTTGATTTAACACTAATTCTCGTTTGTCACAAAACTGGAGATAATCTAACAAATCTGTGGCTTCGTTTCTTTCTTGACTTTCTCGCCACAGGCGTTTGGCAATTTCTACCCGTTCTGGTTTGAGGAATTTTTGCCAAGAATCTTGGGGATAATAAAGCCGCACCAGTCGCAGTAAGTTCATTTCTAGCAATGTGACCAAGCCAAATAGTAACATTCGCACTGGTGCTTTTTGTAAGTCGCCACAAGTCACAATTCCACTAACTTGATTGCAATCTAAGACAAATAAGCGAGGAGTTTGCCGCAAAATGGGTAATAACTTCATTAGTGGCGTGGAGATGGCTATAAGTTCTTGGGAATGAAACACCCGTTGATAGTCGCCGCATTTACCGGATTTTGCTTGGATTAAACAAGAGCGTTCAATATAACCAGTGATATTATCTCCCGTGTCAATACCGACAACATCAAAATCCTGTGCTTCCATCCACTGCAATACCTCTACTACCTCTGCTTGGGAGGACACAGCTTTCAGAGGTTCTGCTACATACTCGATTGTAATGTTGTTCTCAAACAAACTCCGCAGGTCTTGCGATCGCGATTTTAGGTGTTTCATCTACCTTGAGCTATAAGACATCCGCAGGATTAGTATTTCACTCTCGGCGACTTTCTGTCAGTCCAAGCTGAGAACCAATCCTCTAAGATTCATCATTATCAGAAGTTACATAGTGAAGAGTTTGACATAGGGCGCAGGAGTATAAAAGTGTAGGTGAGCCAAAACCTTTATACCCATTCTCAACAGACAACCCTGTGTAAATTATTTTCGTATATCTATCTAAAGATATTAATAATAATTAATTGTTATATCACTTGATAGATACATCAAAACTGAAAATCCTGATATTTTTTTTTAAGTTCACAAATAGTCAAGGTAAAAAATATGAGTATCGAAAATCGCATTGAAGCAACTGCTAAAAATATTGAAGGTAAAGTACAGGAAGTAGTTGGTGAAGTTACAGGTAATCCCGCAGATAAGGCTGAAGGTAAAGCTAAACAAGCGGCAGCGAAGGTAATTCACACTACAGAAAACATCAAAGATGAACTTAAAAAAGCTATAGACTAAATAGAAAGTAAAGTTCTGAGTGCTGAGGAGAAATTTAGTAGATTCAAGGCTTTGAGTCATCAATACTATCTTCAGTCATAAAACTAAGGCAATAATTGTAGTTTTCTGCTTTCATTTTTATACAAAAAACTCCACTTTGAATCAAAGTGGAGTTTTTGATATTTATGATTGATTGTAACGACAAAATCAGCCTAACCATAATTTTTGATTCAATTAATAACTGGGGCGATTAGTAAGTAAACTCCAGATGAAAATAGCGATAATTGCACCAATAATGGCAACAATTACCCCCGGAATACTCAGGGTTGCCGCAGTAAATTGGAACCTGCCAGTTTCTAACAGTGTAACCAGAGTTCCGCCAATTAAAGCACCGATGATTCCTAAAACCATAGTTGCCAAAATACCACCACCTTGACGGCCGGGATAAATAGCTTTAGCAATAGCTCCAGCAATCAAACCTAAGATAATCCAAGCAATAATATTCATAATTAATTCTGCAAAGATTCTCCCCGTATGTTATTGAGAGCTACTTGCTTTTCCTTCTATCTCAAGAAATAAGTATTATGGCAAAATAAGTTTAATGTCTCTATTTTTACTCAAAGGAAACTAAGCCAATATCTGTGCTTTCTTGCTTGAGTTGCGTTATTGTTCTTACCAATCTACTTTTGTTGAGGAAATACGTCGGATGATTCACGAGGATAATGTATGAATAAAACCCCCCGGATTCGCATACCAAATGAAGTTAGACAATATGTATTTCAACGTGATAAATATCAATGTCAAAGCTGTGGTAAGACTGATTTAGAAACTAATTTGACCATTGACCATATCATTCCCTTGGCGCGTGGGGGTCAAAATGATATCAGCAATTTACACACTCTTTGCTTGACTTGTAATCTCAAAAAATCTGACAAAACAGATCAGCGTTTTCGGCGACATTTTCAAAGTTGAGCTAATCTAGTATAGGCTGTTAGTTTTGAATTTTTATGTCTCGTAAAGTCAACAGCAATTCTCGTAGATTTGGCAAACTTAGAACCCCGGCATTGTATTTATTAGCTGCGATCGCTATTTTAGCGGCTGCCTTTCCTAAACTGTATGAAATTAAAACAAAAGCGGGAATCAACATCTCAGACAGATATCACGCTGGCCCATTTTTAGAAAAGTACAGTTTTGGTTTATTTAGGTGTGAATGGCTTTATCCATATCGCTGCGATCGCCGCAACGGCAAAGTTTAACAGCTAAACTATATTAGCCGTAAATTACTCCTCAAAAACAAGATACCCGACTGATGAAATAAGTCGGGTATCTGAATGAGTATATTGTGACAAATTTAAAATTAGATTTTTACTAAACAGCGCCACTCTTTTTGTCAAACAAAATAGCAACAGTTTTGAAAATTAACTTTAAATCGTATAGCAAACTCCAATTTTTTTGATATTGCAAATCCAGGCGAATCACATCTTCAAAACTTCGGACTGTAGACCGACCATTAACTTGCCATTCTCCAGTCATTCCTGGTTTTACGTCTAAACGTTGCCACTCTGGTACTTCATAACGTTCAACTTCATCCGGTGTTGGTGGTCTAGTACCTACTAAACTCATATCACCTTTGAGAACATTCCAAAATTGTGGCAATTCATCTAAACTTGTGCGCCGTAGAAATCGCCCGACTTTAGTAATTCTGGGGTCGTTGTCATTCTTAAAAAATGCGCCCTGCACTTGATTTTTGACTAAAGCTTTTTTGGCTTCCGCATCTACACACATAGAGCGAAATTTCCAAATTTTAAATCGCTTACCCATCCAGCCGCAGCGAGTTTGACTAAAGAAAATCGGGCCAGGATCATCAATTGTAATTGCAATGACAATCGGGATCAGCAAAATTCCTGTAATCACTAAACCCACTAGTGAACCAACTATATCAATCAAGCGTTTCATCCAAGAAGCTATAGAGGGATGAGTAGTAGGAAGTTGCTCTAGTTTACGAGAACTATTTTTAGAGACTTCTATATCATTTTCTGCTGCGATAAATGCGGCTTCGCCACTAGACTCCATCGGAAAAACTTGATCTAATCCTGTCAGAGTTAGTACCGCCATAACTTGGGGGGTAACATCTCGCAGAATGAGGGTAATTCCTCTTTCTTGAGCAATTTTGTAATTACTGACCAGAGCGCCTAAACCACTACTGTCCATAAAAATCGTCTGGTGAAAATCAACGATGATTTTCTTAAGGTGTGGGTTGGCGGCGATCAGGTCTTGGCAGGTTTGTTTAAAGCCGACTGCTTCTAGCACGCTTAACCGCGCCGATACCTGCACTATCGCCGTTTCATTGAGGGAAGTAACTGGGAAATTTACCTCTGTGGGTTGGCTAGTCATGAAGCTCTGCACTTTCGTTGCCATGTAAATTTAATCTGCCAAACATTATTTTGTCCTAGAAAATCACTGAACCTCAAATTTCAGGGGTAGGAACAAAGACTGATTTTTCGCTGTAGTTGGAGTGGTGAGGACGTTTTGAAAGCATAAGGCTAAGAAAAGTAATATTTTTACCTTCTGCTCCTTTTTACTTTTGACTGTAGTTATCTAGGTTTAGAGCCGAGATTGCCAAGGACGATTCACAATAGAACAAGAACACAAAAATGTACTTGTTTTGATATCGCCACGGCGCGATCGCTTTGCTACTATCCCATGACTGCTAACACTACAGAACCTACCGCACGACTGATTGAGGTCTTTTCTGCTATTCAAGGGGAAGGATTGAATGTCGGGACACGTCAAATTTTTATTCGCTTTGCTTTGTGTGACTTACGCTGTCATTTTTGCGATAGCTCCCACACATGGAATGCACCCACTACCTGTAAGGTAGAACGATCACCTGGATCACGAGAGTTTGAAATTCACTCTAATCCCGTCCCCTTAACCATATTACTCGACTGGATTAAACGTCAAAATCTACCGTTGCTACACGATAGCATTAGCCTGACTGGCGGTGAGCCGCTTTTACATGCCCCTTTTTTGCATGAATTTCTGCCCCAAGTGCGATCGCTTACTGGTTTACCAATATACCTAGAGACTGGGGGACATCGCCCAGAACAACTGGCGATGATTTTGCCTTACCTAGACTCTGTGGGTATGGATTGGAAACTGCCTAGCGTTAGCGGCGAGACTTATTGGCAAGAACATACAAAATTTCTCCAATTATGCCACAACAACCCATCTTTGGATGTTTTTGTCAAGATAATTATTTCGCAAAGTACCAATCCCGATGAGTTGCAAAAAACAGCTTTACTGATAGCAGATATCAATCCCAAAGTTCCTGTTTTTTTACAACCAGTCACCCCATTACCTACTTCTGAACAGTTCACTACTACACCCATACTCGCCCCGAATCCCGACCAAGTGCTGATGTGGCAAGCTTTAATGAAAAAGTTTGTGCCTCATGTCCGGGTTGTACCGCAAACTCATAAAATGCTCAATCAATTGTGAAGAAAAAGTGTTGAGTGCTAAGTGCTGAGTAGTATGAAACTTTGATGAAGATTTTCCCATGTCAAAACCGTATTCTATTAAGTAACCATGTGATATTCAATACCTTAATTTTTCGATAACCTTTCTTTAATCTAGAAGTCCAATGCTGAAACCACTGTGTCTTTTTGCAAGGTGTACATGATTTCTGTCAAGCATTGGATTTCTGGATTCAGTTTTTCCCTGGTCACTGCCGTAGTTAGTATTACCGGATCGGCCACAACTGCTAGTGCAGTTTCTTTGGTTAATGGCATCACAATTCCCGGTGGTAGTACAGATTTATCTGCTTCTAGTACGAATAGCGCCAACACCAATCGCCTGGGGTTTTTCTCTGACTTGTACTACGATCGCTCCAATAATGTGTACTATAGCCTGGCTGATCGCGGACCCGGTGGTGGTGTCATCAGCTACAATCCACGAGTGCAGAAATTTTCTTTAGATGTTGACCAAAATACAGGAGCAATCAGTAATTTCCAGTTACTAGACACGATTATCTTCACCCAAAATGGTCAAAACTTTAACGGCTTAAATCCCGGAATCCTCAATGGAAATGCCAGCCTTCTTGGTCGCAGTTTTGACCCAGAAGGATTTGCGATCGCACCGAATGGGAATTTCTACGTTTCTGATGAATATGGCCCCTCTGTCTACGAATTTAGCCCGACTGGTTCCTTTATCCGGGCATTTAACACCCCCAGCAATCTGATCCCCAGACAAAATGACAGCACAATTAACTATGTTGATGGTCGTCCCACAATTGCCACTGGTCGTCAAGACAATCGCGGCTTTGAAGGCGTAACCCTCAGCCCAGACGGTAGCCGCCTATTTGCGATGCTGCAAGACCCGTTAGTTAATGAAGGTTCCCCCGATGGGCGACGCAGCCGCAATTTAAGAATAGTTGAATTTGACACCAACACCGGGAATAGTACTGCTCAATACATCTATCAACTAGAAAGCTTGACAGATATTAATGCCCGTATCCCTGGAACAAATAATGATTTTGGAGCTAATTCTCAAGGGCGCAATATTGGTATTAGCTCCATCACAGCCTTGAACAATAACGAATTTTTAGTTTTGGAACGGGATAATCGCGGTGTGGGTGTGGAAGATCCCACAGGTGCGACTCCTGTTGCTAGTAAACGCATCTACAAAATTGATTTGACTGATGCAACCAACGTAGCTGATATTAGCTTGACAGGTATCAATGATTTACCTACTGAAATCACACCAGTCACTAAGATTTTGTTTGCCGATATTGCTGAACTCCTGAGAAATGCTGGACAAACTATTCCCGAAAAATTTGAAGGGTTGGCAATTGGGCCGCAACTTGCTGATGGTTCTTACGCCTTGATTGCCGGGACAGATAACGATTTCAGCGTGACTCAAAATGGACAGAATGTACAATTTGACGTGTGTACAGATGGGACTAACTTCTCTCAAGTCCCCATTGATAGCGGTTGTCCTACAGGACAGTCTTTAATTCCAACTTTTGTTTATGCCTTAAAAGCTAGTAGACAGGAATTAGCTGGGTTTGTACCACCAAAAAAAGTTCCTGAACCAACCACAACGGCGGGACTCATCTTACTGGCTGCTAGTAGTTTATTTGTGAAGCGACAGTTTAAATCTTTACAAAAGTAAATAAATGCTGGTTTGGGTGGGTACTGCCCACCCAAGATAATTCTTTGTAGTTACAGTCCGCTATCTTCGGGAGTGCGAGATTTAGCTTTTGCCTTGTTGGCGCTGCGTTTGAGGGCAGAAAGTCGTGCTTCATAACGAGACCGTTGGCGTTTGCTGGGAGTAGTATCAATTAAGGTTTTCAAGGCACTACCGAGACTCTTGTAAGCATTGGGGAGACTGTAACCAAAACGAGTTGCTAGTGCGATCGCTTTTTCATCAGCATCCAGCAATTCTCGCATTTGCTTTTCGCCATTATTTTTTTGATAAAGTCGCCAACCAGAAACGCCACATAGCGCCAAAGCTAACACCAGCAACAATCCATCTTGTACCCACAATTCACCCACAGCACCGCCTAAACCAATAGCCAATGCTGCCATTTCCCAACCATCTTTGGGAATTGTGTCCATTTGAATGCGGGCAACTTCATGCCAGAACAGCAGATTACGCTGATCCATTGCGAGAGCATCCCATTTCACCAAGTCAATTTGAATTTCTACTTGGTCTTTACCAATTTCTTCGCTGCGGATCAGGGGTGGATTGACCTCAGTTGTGCCTTCAACTGTGACCCAGCTTTGCAATTCTGGTGGTAGTAAGCCTTTTAATCGCCGGAGTTCACTCATTTCTGCTTTGGCAGAGGAGGTTGCATAGGATGTCATAAAATCCAGCCCTAGAAAATTTCAGTATATAGAGAGGGTATCACTTTGGAGTATAGCTATTTAAGTGGTGATCCGCCTCAGTCACTTGGAAAAGTCCCCCGCTTTTTTCTGGCCTCCATCGCCTTTTCTAACAGTTCCAGTAATCCTGGTGCTTCTTCCTGAATCGTGAGTAACATTCTTTCGCCAATTTCCACGTTTCCAGGATCTTCCCCTGTAGCCATCACTTCTTTCAAGCGAGGGATAGCTATACTATCGACAATTTGAATTAATCCACTCAAACAACGTTGAAATTGCTTTTCTGTCAAAATCGAGTCTTCTAAGGGAAATTCAATAATCGCCCGAATTTCGCCGTCAGATGGGTCATATTCCCATTGCAGCATTTTGGTTTCCCAAGAAATGGCTAACATCGTCTGGAGAATTGCCGCTTTGTAAGGGTGGTCTTGCACTCCAGCCAAAACTTGAGGCGCAAAAATGCGGAAAAACTTTCCCTCCTCATCTAGTTGAACAACTATCAGAAAATCTTCTAGGTTATCAGCTTCCACCCCTGTGATAATACGGTCTTCTTCATCATCAAAGCGGTAGTCCCAACCTAGTTTGTCTAAGTAACTGGCAATCTGTTCGAGATTTGCTCCCATAAAAGCCTCGTAAGAAATGGTGGAGCGGCTGTCACCAAAACTAGTGTAACCTGCTAGGGGTCTATGTTTAGGTTGATGTGGCGACTTCTGCTTGTTGAGAAGTATGCAATAAATTACTGCATAATTTCAGATTTTTTCGACTGATATGTCTAAATTCTATGAAATAAGAAAATTATGTTCGAGAAAGTACCCATAAGGACAAAATATTTCGCCATTTTTGTATCTCAAGAATCAGTATTTCAAGTAATAGTTAAAAATTCACATATCATGAGTAATAAAAAGCTAGATAAATTTCCAATTTTAAGTAAAAAATAGATGCTCAATTTCTTGAATAAGTCGGAAATCTAAAGCCTGATGATCACCAAAATCAAATAAAACTGCTTGACAACCCAGATGCTAAAAAATCTCCAAAAAGTTTTATATTACAAGCATCGACTGATTTTTTACCAAAATATTGTAGTCGTCAACACATTTTTTAGGGTTTAATATTCACGAAAGTTTATGTGGAAATCAGCTTGGATTCTAGCGATCGCACCTTTAATCTTGACACTTGCTGCTTGTAGTGGAGAATCAGGACAAACCGCAAATACAACCACTACTCCTAGTGGTAGTCCTGCAACACAAGCAACTAGCAATCGTTGGAATACAATCAAAAGCCGTGGTCAATTGATTTGTGGTGTGAGTGGTGAAGTCCCAGGATTTAGTTTTGTAGGTACTGACGGTAAATACAGTGGGATTGATGTAGATATTTGCAGGGGTATAGCAGCAGCTTTGTTTGATAACCCAGATGCAGTAGAATTTCGCAATCTCAATGCTAAAGAGCGATTTACAGCCCTCCAAACGGGTGAAGTAGATGTCCTCAGTCGCAACACAACTTGGACACTCAGCCGTGATACCTCTGTAGGTTTAGAATTTGCGCCTGTTGTCTTTTATGACGGTCAAGCCATCATGGTTCGCAAAAATAGCAATATTAAGTCATTAGCAGACTTAAAAGACAAAGCAATTTGCGTGCAAACTGGTACAACCACTGAACAAAACTTAGCCGACCAGATGCGGAAACGCAGTATTACTTACAAACCCGTTGTGTTTGAAGATGTGAATGTTACCTTTGCAACCTACGCTGAAGGTCGTTGTGACGGAATTACAGCCGACCGTTCCGCTTTAGTGGCGCGGCGTTCACTCTTACCCAAACCAGAAGATAACGTCATTCTTGATGAAGTCATCTCCTCAGAACCTTTAGCACCAGCAGTCGCTAAAGGAGATACAAAGTGGGGTGATGTTGTCAAATGGGTGGTTTATTCCCTCGTCAAAGCTGAAGAATTGGGTATTACTTCTCAGAATGTCGCGCAATTTGCCAGTAGTAATGATCCAGATATTAAACGCTTTTTAGGCACAGAAGGCAACTTAGGTGAAGGACTCGGCTTAACTAACGATTTCGCCGCTAGAGTCATTAAACACGTTGGTAATTACGCGGAAGTATACGATCGCAACCTCGGCCCCAAAACCAAACTCAATCTCGCCCGTGGTCAAAATCAACTCTGGTCAAAAGGCGGATTACTCTACTCCCCACCATTTAGATGAAGTGTGAAACTTCATCTAGCAATCCTAAATAATTGACAAACATCTCTCCCTTATCCCCCTTGTCTCCCTCACCTCCCCATACAAATTAAATGACCAATGACAAACCCCCCATTTGGCGTGATTATCGTTTTTGGCAAATCACTGCACAATTTGTTGCTGTATTTTTAGCAGCCATTTTAGTAATCATACTTTGGAGCAATCTGAGCCGTAATTTACAACAATTAGGCATTAAATTCGGATTTGATTTTCTCAAACAGCAAGCATCTTTTGATATTGGTGAAACGCCAATTGCTTACAAAGCCACTGATACATATACCCGTGCTTTATGGGTAGGATTAATTAACTCATTGCGGGTGGCGATCGCAGGCATTTTTTTCACGACAATTGTCGGCATAACTGCTGGGATAACTCGGTTATCTGATAACTGGTTAGTACGAAATATCAGCTTAATTTATGTAGAAATTTTTCGGAATACACCTTTACTATTGCAATTACTATTTTGGTACTTTGCTGTTTTTTTGAGTTTTCCTAAAGCAGACAATAAAATTTCTCTTTGGGGTTTTATCAGTCTCAGTCAAAATGGCATTGAATTACCTTGGTTGAGTTTTTCCCCAGAGTTTTCGGCTTTACTGTTAGGATTAATTTTTTACACAGGTGCGTTTATTGCAGAAATTGTCCGGGGTGGAATTCAATCAGTACCTAAAGGACAATGGGAGGCGGCGCGATCGCTTGGTTTCAAACCAGGATTAGTAATGCGCTTAGTAGTTTTTCCCCAAGCCTTGCGGGTAATCATTCCGCCATTAACAAGTCAATATCTGAATTTGACGAAAAATTCTAGTTTAGCGATCGCTATTGGTTATCCCGATGTTTATTTTGTCGCTTCTACCACCTTTAATCAAACCGGGAGAGCCGTAGAAGTAATGTTACTACTTATGCTCACTTATCTTACCTTGAGCTTGACTATCTCCATCATGATGAATTTGCTCAATCGTACCGTACAAATTCCAGAAAGATGAAAAAGATATAGAAAAAACACATGATAAATTCTCAATTAACTTGGCTGCGGAAAAACTTGTTTAACACTTGGTACAACAGCTTACTAACTGTTGTCTGTTTAGTATTTATATTTTGGGCATTACATAACGTAATAACTTGGACAACCACTCAAGCACAATGGGCAGTGATTCAAGTTAACTTGCGCTTATTCTTAGTCGGGAGGTTTCCCCAAACCCTATATTGGCGTGCTTGGATTGTTTTGGCGATCGCGTCTGTTTTATTCTCTATAACTAGCGGTGTTGTATTTAATAAACAAAATTTTAATAAGCTGGGATTTGCTATTTTTGCTTTTATTTATAGTGGATTATTAATTTTTCTGCCTTTGGATTTCACCTCGCGTATAGGGTTACTATTTATTGGGGCATTAACATTAACAAGCTTTTGGCTGAGTCAAAAATTTTATAAAACCATAACGCCTTGGCTGTCTCCACTCTGGCTATTATCATTTCCGCTAATTATTTGGCTAATTGGTGGGGGATTGGGTTTACAAACTGTTCCTACAAATTTATGGAATGGTTTACTACTCACTGTTTTAATGGCAGTCGTGAGTATTATACTTTCGTTTCCTTTAGGGGTTTTATTAGCTTTAGGACGTACTAGTAATTTGCCTATTGTACGTTGGTTTTCTATTCTATATATAGAGATTGTGCGAGGATTACCACTAATCGGTATTTTATTTCTCGCTCAAGTCATGTTACCTTTATTTTTACCAACAGATTGGCGGTTAGATAGAGTCATTAGAGGAATTGCCGGATTAGTTTTATTCAGTGCGGCTTACATGGCAGAAAACGTCCGTGGCGGACTGCAAGCAATTCCTCGTGGGCAAATTGAAGCCGCCAAAGCATTAGGATTAAAAACACCATTGGTAATTTTATTAATTGTCCTTCCTCAAGCTTTACGAGCAGTTATTCCGGCAATTGTTGGACAATTTATTGGCTTATTTAAAGATACTTCACTCTTATCTTTAGTAGCTTTAGTAGAATTAACAGGTATTTCTCGTTCCATCTTGGCACAGCCACAATTTATCGGGCGCTATGCAGAAGTCTATTTATTTGTTGGGTTAATTTACTGGCTATTTTGTTATTCAATGTCGTTAGTCTCCCAACGGTTAGAGAGACAGTTTAATTAATTATTGCGCGGTATCACTTTCATCAGATAAGAAAGTCATAAATTCTGCCAAAGAACTAACAGTAATAGCCGCATCCATGAGATTTTCTAACTGTTCTACACTCGCACTTTCCAAACTTGCGACTACTGAAGGTGGAACTTCGCCAAAGCGTCGTTGCAACACCCGTATTAATTGCCGTCGCGCACCTTGTTCTAAGCCTTGTTCTAAACCTCGCTCTAAACCTTGCTGAAGACCTAATACTTTACCTTCAGTTAAAATTTCTTCATACCAAGGTGATTCTCTTAATACTGTCATATCCCACCTCATAATTTGCTGTACTAAAGGTGTCTCTAACACAAAACTAGCAAAAAAAGCCAGCAATGATTCTAACTGGTTGAACTGGTCATCTGCTCGTAGTATTTGTAGTGCGCGTTGTACAACAGATGCTTCTCCTCCGCCTCGCAATATTGGCACGAATGGTAATAAAGATGGTATTGGTTGCTGAAACACAATCTCAGCGTCTACTTCCCACAAATTAATCACGCGATAGTCTTGGATAGCACGTAATCCAAAAAATTCTTGCTCGTAACTACTGACAACTGTTATTGTCGTTGGCGGTGGCAAGATGTTGATCAACACTGGATAAGTAGGCAGTTGGTAACGTTCCTCTGCTAAAGCCGCATAAGCCCTCATCCTTAAAGGCATTTTGGTTGTGTAGCGCAATTGCAATTCTGTGAGTACCAAAAAATCGCCACATGCCTCACTATATGCTTTTACAAGCACATCTGTTTCACGGCTAATCCACTGAAACTCAGAACCTAAAATTTCTTTTGCTATAACTTCTGGGCGCTGCGTTACCCATTTTACCCAAGCATCGGGAGCGAGACTAATTAATCGCTTACCACCTGTATCTGCTGGTTTTGACACCGAATTCTTTGTAACAGTACTAAGATTTAATAATACCATAACTTATGCACAAAGATGCTCTGTGGAGACTGGGTGTGGGGGTGAAAGGGTATAGGGTGCAAGGGTTTTGAATACGTACAACCCTACACCCTTTCACCCTTGCCCAAACCATTGATTTTTCATCTCACTCTGAATTATTAAATACATCAATTGCCAATTTTCAGAGCCGTTAATTTGCTACAATTTATCCAATATTTTTATTGACTAGATGTTATTAAAAATACAATTTAGGTAGAAAAAATCATGATGATAGATAAAGAATCAATTATTATTGCTGAGAATGTTCATAAATGGTATGGAAAATTTCATGTCCTCCAAGGTGTGAGTTTAACTGTTAACCGAGGAGAAGTATTAGTATTAATGGGGCCTTCTGGCTCAGGAAAATCAACTTTTATTCGCACATTCAATGCTTTAGAAGCATATCAACAAGGAAAAATTATTATTGATGGGATTATCCTGAGTAACGACTTGCGGAATATTGAAGCAATTCGGCAAGAAGTAGGAATGGTTTTTCAACAATTTAATTTGTTTCCCCACCTCACCGTATTGCAAAATATTACCTTAGCGCCAATTTGGGTGCGTCGCTGGTCAAAAGCGAAAGCTGAAGAATTGGCAATGCAACTATTAGAAAGAGTAGGAATATTAGAACAAGCGCGGAAATATCCCGGACAGTTATCTGGTGGACAACAACAACGGGTGGCGATCGCGCGTGCATTAGCGATGCAGCCTAAAATTATGCTATTCGACGAACCCACCTCAGCTTTAGACCCAGAAATGGTACGCGAAGTATTAGATGTGATGCGTACTCTAGCCCGTGATGGTATGACGATGGTTGTAGTTACCCACGAAGTCGGATTCGCCCGTGAAGTTGCTGACCGAGTAATTCTCATGGATAGTGGTTCTCTTGTAGAGTCAGCAACACCCGATATCTTTTTTACTAACCCTCAAGAGGACAGAACACGCCAATTTTTATCTCAAATTCTCTAGCATTAAAGTCTGTAAATAATGAGCCTCAGTACCCAAAAAGAAGATTTTAGTTACGCTTATGTGTATGCTGTCACGGCAACTGCTGGCTACTCTCTACAAGCTGCTACACGTAGGTTAGATGATAGCGGCATCGACGCTACAATCACCGTACCAGGAAAACTCAACTCCAAGCGTTTGCCTCGATTTGACGTACAAATTAAATCTACATCCCAAGATATTCTCAAAGAAACATTTATTAAATACAAACTCAGCACTAAAAATTATGACGAACTCAGAGAAGATGACCCCTTTGTGCCACAACTATTAATAGTTGTCTTAGTACCAGAAGCGGTTAGTGACTGGTTATCGCAAACCGAAGAATCTCTTTGTCTCAAACGTTGCGGTTACTGGTTATCATTGCGTGGACAACCACCAGTTGACAACAAAACTTCCATCACTGTGGAAATTAAGCGCCAAAATATATTTAGTCCCGACGCACTCAAAACCATCATGTCACGCATTGCCGTTGGAGAATTCCTATGACAGCTATTTTCCCGGATGTAGAAAAATTTAAATATATCGACCCCCGACAAGTAGAAGCTTACTTAGTCGCGCATGGTTGGCAGCAACAGCAACGTCAGGGTGATAAAGCTGCTATTTGGACTTTAGATGGTTTTGAAATTTTACTTCCCCTCAAACCAGAAATTATCGATTTTTCCCGTCGTATGGCGGAGGTTGTTGAAACTCTCGCATTGGCAGAAACCAGAACACAACAGTCGGTTTGCGGTGAATTAATTACAAATGCACCCAACACCACTATTCAAGCAGTCGTCACGCACATTGCCACACCCAATGCAGATCATCTCAGTGGCGATATCACTATGTTGGGCATCGTAGTTGATAAACTGCGTCCCATCCACACTGAATTAGCTGACCGTGACTACATCCTGGCATTGAAAGCTTATCAAGAACGCCTGCCTGTTTACTGTACAGGTGACTTAATCAAGGAAAATGGTAGGTTCATTCTTAAAAATCCCCATCGCTTTAGCCTGGATGACACTGAAATGATGTTGTGATTTTCTAACGTCGTGACCAAAGTAGATTCATTATTTAAGATTACGGGTAAATCCAATAAATCTACGGTCAGCCTTTCAAAACACACCATCAACAGATATTAATGGAAGACAATTGCCCTCCTCCGCCCTCAGCAAATTCTTTAACTACGCATCTGCACCGGCATAGCTAAATAAGTCATCTTCAAACCTCCCAATGGTGTAAAAATGACTGGCGTGAGGTTTTGATTAATGTGCATTTGAATTTCTGAAGATGGCAAAGCTTTTAAACCTTCCATTAAATATTTCACATTAAAAGCAATTTCGATATCTTCGCCAGAGATTTCCGCAGGGATGGACTCTCTACCACTGCCCATTTCTTGAGCTTCACAAGATAAGGTTAATTCTTGGGCAGCATGATCAATGGTGAGTTTAACTATATTATTCTTTTGATCTGCTAGTACAGCAATGCGTTCTAAAGTACTTAAAAATTGTTTGCGGTCAACTGTAACTTGGCGCTCAAATTGGCGGGGAATGAGTTGGCGATATGCGGGATATTGCCCTTCTAAAGTCCGGCTAGTTAAGCGTTGATGTTGCCATTCAAAGATAACTTGACCTTGGTCTAAGTATAAGGCGATCGCATCATCCGCCGCATGATGCGCCAACATCCTTTCTAGTTCTCGTAAGGCTTTGCTGGGTACTGTCACCTCTAATTCACCACTTCCACCCAAAGGACGCTCGTTTGTTGTTTCTACCACTGCGAGGCGATGTCCATCAGTTGCACCAAATTCTAGGGTGTCTTGTTTCACACTTAAATGTACACCTGTGAGAACTTGCTTGGTTTCATCAGCACTAGTAGCAAATAATGAACCCCGCAGTCCTTCAATTAAGGCGGCGGCTGTTAAATTAATTGGTTCTGCATCTTCAATTATTGGGAGTTCGGGAAAATCCTCCGCACTCATGGCGCGTAATTGATAATAGCCGCTTTTGGGTGTGAGGGTGACAATTAAACCTTCACCAGTAGATGCTTCAGAAGCTTCATCATCTAAGGTAATTTCCCCTTCTGGCAAACGCGAGGTAATATCTAGCAAAAGTTTAGCAGGTATGGCGATCGCACCTCCTTGCCAAACTTCCGCACTAAAGCTCGTACGGATACCCAAACTCAAGTCAAAAGCCGTTAAACTAACTTGGTTTGTTTCTACATCCGCTTGTAAAAGTATATTCGCCAACACAGGATGATTCGGTCGTGAAGGTACAGCACGACTCACAAGGGAAAGGTTAGTGCTGAGGTCGCTTTGAGAACAAAGTAATTTCATAGGTGAGGAACTAGAGGCTCGGATAAAGAAAGGTAGATATGAGTATTTTTTACTTTAGTCAATATTCACATTTTCTAGCTATAGCAATCCTAAATGATTTATCAACATCTCTCCCTTGTCTACCCCCTCTTCCTTGTCTCCCTGGTCTTTGTTGTTCACGCCCCTAGCCTCTAACCTCTTAAATAAACAGTGTCAATACCTGTGGAAAACCTGTGGAAAACTTTTATGGTTTTTCCACAAGGTAATTATACTGGATAGAGTTTTCCACAGAATTGTCTGGTTTTTTCCACAGAAAAGAATTATTTTTCCACAGAGAGATTTAATTTTAATCGTTTTTTATACTTAACTTAATATTTGGAATTTATTACTTAACCATTTCGATCAGTAATTAGTTTGCAGGCTGTGGAAAACTCCAGATTAATTCTTGGATGATTTTTGTGAACGACTGCTCATATTAATCCGATCGCTTAGTTGACGAAGTGTGTTTCCTAAGTTGCGATCGCTTTCTTTGAGTTGGGTGATTTTCTCACAACTATACAACACCGTTGTATGATCTTTGCCACCAAACTCTTCCCCAATTCTCGGTAAACTCAAATCAGTGTGTTGACGCATTAAATACATCGCTATTTGCCTGGCCCAGCTAATTTCCCGCCGTCGGGAGTTACCTTTGAGGTCTTCAATTGACACATCAAAATTTGCCGCCACTGCGTTTAAAATAGCCTCTGGAGTCGCAGCAACTTTCTCACTTGGCGTTTCTAAAACTGGGGTAATATTTTCTACTGTCATTGGCAAACCCCAAATCGAAATATACGCTAAAGCCCTAATCAATGCTCCTTCCAATTCCCGAATATTAGATTTGTAGTTAGTTGCTATATACTCAATTACATCCTTGGGCAAACGGATATTTTCATACTCCGCCTTTTTTTGTAAAATTGCCATTCTCGTTTCTAAATCAGGCGGTTGAATATCAGCTATTAACCCCATAGAAAAGCGTGAAGATAACCGCTCTTGCAGTTGGGGAATTTGGTTTGGTGGACGGTCAGAAGCAATCACAACTTGTTTACCCGCTTCATGTAATGTATTAAAAGTATGGAAAAATTCTTCTTGAGTATATTCTTTACCTTCAAGAAACTGAATATCATCAACCAACAGCACATCAGCCGCCCGATAATGTTCTCGGAAACTCTGCATACTATCATTACGGATGGCTGTAATTAAGTCATTGGTGAATTGTTCAGTAGAAACGTAAAATATTTTAGAATTTGGGCAAATCTCCCAACGATAATGCCCGATCGCTTGCATTAGGTGAGTTTTGCCTAAACCAACTCCACCACATAAAAACAACGGATTAAACTCTCTACCTGGAGATTCAGCAACGGCTAGGGATGCTGCGTGCGCCATACGGTTATTCGCACCCACGACAAACCGCGAAAATACATATTTGGAATTTAATTCGGCGTTAGTCTGAGTTTTTTGCTTCAGGCTTTCTGAGACGAAATTAGCACTAGCAAATTCCTGGATAGCTTCTCGTGGTTCTATGGGTGCAACTTCATCACCTTGAGCGACGGTAATGTAAATTTCTACCGGATACCCCAAAATACTCTGCACGACATTGGCAATGGTATTGATGTAATACTTTTGTAACCAATTGCGAGCAAAGGGGTTGGGCGTAATAATCACCAAACAATTATTCTCAAACCGTTCCGCTTGGGCAGTTTTAATCCAAGTTTCAAAGGTAGGACGGGATAATTCTAGCTGTAGGCGATCTAGCACCTGAAACCACAGACTGTCAAGAGAAGTTTCCATCACATATCACCTTTGCTGCTAACCGCCAAAATAGAAGATATGAGCAAGCACCAATTTAGCATCCAGATACTCTAGACCTAAGCTAAACTTTGAGTTCTAATCATTTTGGGACTACCCAGTAGGCAATATCCTATCACCCACTGACCAACACGGAGAAGCAAAGACACATGAAGACAACAGTGCATAATATTGATAGCTGGGATTGGCTATTGAGCAAAATGGCTAAAAATGTGAAGTTAATGCTGCTCAGTGGGGTAGCAGTGGTGTCCTTGGGGGGCTGTGGCCTTCTACCAGGTAAAACCTTTGAAAATTCTGTCAATCAACCTGGAACTGTCGATAGCAAAACATCTAATTCTGAATCGGCGATCGCACTTTCACCGATTTCATCTGGTGATCCCAATTTTGTTGTCGGCGTGGTGAAAAATGTTGGCGGTGCAGTTGTGCGAATTGACTCCGCTAGAACAATTACATCGCGCGTTCCCGACGAATTTAACGATCCTTTCTTTCGGCGGTATTTCCGGGATTCTCAACCCAGACAGCGCGTTGAACGGGGTAGTGGTTCAGGATTTATCATTAGTTCCTCTGGGCAGATTTTGACTAATTCCCATGTCGTTGACGGTGCTGATAAAGTAACCGTGACGCTTAAAGATGGCAGAACTTTTGATGGTCAAGTATTGGGAGAAGACCCGGTTACAGATGTCGCTGTGATTAAAATCGATGCCAATAACTTGCCAACTGTATCATTAGGTAATTCGGATGTTTTGCAACCAGGGGAAGCGGTAATTGCCATTGGTAATCCTTTGGGGTTAAACAATACTGTGACATCGGGGATTATTAGTGCAACAGATCGGTCTAGCAGTGATATTGGTGCTAGTGATAAGCGAGTTGACTATCTGCAAACAGACGCAGCGATTAATCCGGGGAATTCTGGCGGCCCGTTGCTGAATGCACGCGGTCAAGTGATTGGGATGAACACAGCAATTCTTCGCAACGCCCAAGGTTTGGGATTTGCTATTCCGATTAACACAGTCCAGAAAATTTCTCAAGAATTAATTACGAAAGGTCGGGTTGATCATCCTTATTTGGGTGTGCAGATGGTGTCACTCACACCAGAAATTAAAGACAGGATCAACGAGCGATTTGGCGATCGCATTACTCTGACGACAGATAAAGGTGTATTGTTAGTGCGGATTGTGCCTAACTCTCCGGCTGCGGAGGCGGGACTCAGACCAGGAGATGTGATTCAGCAAATTAATAACCAATCGGTTACTAAGCCAGAGGAAGTACAAAGAATCCTAGAGAAAAGCCAAATCGGTAATCCTTTATCAGTACAAATTGAGCGCAACGGACAAATTACCCAAGTCACCGTTAGTCCTGCACCTTTACCTGTGCAACGTGAAAACTAGTGAAAGTATGAAGTGTGTAGACACCCTTTGGGTGGCTTCCCGGAGGGTAGTCTGAAGTATGAAGTTCAGAACTTAATACTTTAGGTTAAAAAACTACATGCCATATATTAGTAAAGCTTATGTTTGCAAAAATTGACAATTCTAAATTGTCAATTTTTATTATTTTAGGTAGTTGTTTGATTAATGATCTGCTATTTACCAATGGAGTTTTTAAGATGGCTGACTTATTACCAATTATCCAGTTAGGCGACCCAGTGATTCGGCAAACCGCAGCTTGGGTTGATAACATTCATGATGAGAAAATTCAAAAATTAATTGATGATTTAATTGCCACAGTT
This sequence comes from Nostoc sp. FACHB-190, assembly GCF_014696905.1. Classification (NCBI taxonomy): domain Bacteria; kingdom Bacillati; phylum Cyanobacteriota; class Cyanophyceae; order Nostocales; family Nostocaceae; genus Nostoc; species Nostoc sp. FACHB-190. The sequence continues at coordinate 90,603 of NZ_JACJQW010000026.1, read as the reverse complement.
TCTCAAGCAAATGGTGTGGGGATTGCTGCACCGCAAGTTGCCGAACAACAGCGTTTATTTATTGTCGCCTCTCGCCCCAATCCCAGGTATCCCAATGCTCCCACAATGGAACCTACAGCTATGATTAACCCTAGGATAGTGTCACATTCAACAGAAATTGTTAAGGGTTGGGAAGGTTGTTTATGTATCCCTGGCATTAGAGGATTAGTACCGAGATATCAAGCCATCGAAGTTGAATACTATGACCGCAACGGACAATTACAAAAACAAGAATTAACTGACTTTGTAGCGCGAATTTTTCAGCATGAGTATGATCATTTAGATGGGATTGTATTTATAGACCGTGTTGAAAGTACTCACGATATCATCACCGAGCAAGAATACCAAAAACGTGTGATTAACATTACTTAATCTAAAATAAATATTGAGGATGAGTTTACATACGGAATTTATGAGTTATATTTAACCTATTGTTAACCTTTGAGCCTTGGTGCAACTATCGAGTAAATGACAAAAACTCTCAGTAGCCGTGGAGTAAGTCCGCAAGAGGCTTTGTCTCCTGACTTAATCTCTACTCAGCGTCACAGTGATCAATTACAAGTAAATAGACATACTAGTTTGGCAACTGCAAAGTTAGAGACGCATTTACCAACTGGTTGCCTAGAAATTATCCATGCAACCCACGGTCGCATTCGTATCCGCGCTACTGACGGCAGTTTAAACGCAAGCTTAGAATTAGTATCCCAACATTTACAACAGTACAAAGGAGTCACAGAAGTTACGACAAACGGGCAATTAGGGAGTTTAGTCGTTAACTTTGACGAAAATGATTTGACATTACCTCAGATATTGGGAATACTAGAAAAACTGAATATTTACCCTTCCCCAAATTCGCCTCAATCAATGAGCAGCAAAGATCCCTTTGCAGTGTGGAAATCTCCAGACTTTTGGATGGAGCAAACTATTTCCTTTATTCCTCTGATGACTGGTTTAGCAGTTACAGGAGGTCTAGGGATTAGTGGATTTGCATCGATTCCAGTCTATATGATTACCGCAGATGCCACACGTCGGGTAATCGGCTATCTAGAACCGCAAATTGCTAAGTCAGACAGCAATAGCCAATCTGTAAAACCAAATACCACAACCAGACAACCGAAATTGACACAAACAGTAACTAAACCTGTTGCTGAACAAGTTACGCAAGACGTAAAACCGTCAGCCAAGATTGCCTACACTGTAGTTCATCACATTCCGGGCAGAATTAGGTTTAATGTCAGCCGCATTGCCCAGGATCATGCTTATGCGAGACGGCTGGAAAGGTTATTGAAAAGCGATGCTTATGTAACTAACGTGCGGATGAATTGTGATGCAGCCTCAATTGCGATCGCATATCATCCAGGTGAAGTTGCTCTCAGCCATTGGGTAAAACTAATGGAATTAGCTTTGCAACCTCATCCGGCTGCACCTAGTGTTCAAATCGCAGCACCACAACAGCCGGAAAAACAAAATACTCAGATTGTTGTATCGGCTGATACAACAAAAACATCAGCAGAAAGTAACAATCTAAACATATCGAGTATTTGGGCTGAGATGAAGCCCGCAGCTATGTCTTTTTCTTTAGCCTATATGGCGAACTTTCCGTTGTAGATCGTTCCGTGAAGGAACACAGGAGGATGAAAATGGAGGGTTCTGTATCCTCATCGGCCTCGCAGCCTCCTGGGCATAGCCCCTGGAAAATAGCAGCCAAACCAAACCAAATCGCCCATCAACCATCTGCCAAGGTAGCTTATAGTATTACTGCGGCACTTCCCGGTACAGTCGCATTTTGCGTACCCCAGATTAATGATGATCCCCAATATTTGCAACGCCTCCAAGCGTTAATCAAAGAGCAAGAATGGGTGATTAATCAGCAAATTAATCAAAAAGCGGGATCAGTCGTCATTACCTACAAAACAGGGATGATGTCTGACTTTGAAATGCGCTCAAATTTAGCGAGTCTATTGCAGACTGCTGATACTGTTCAAGTAGAAGAGACAGAGAGCAAGGAAGCAGAGGTACAGGAGAGCAGAGGTGCAGAGGAAGAACAAACTACTCAGCACTCACACTTCAAGTCCGCTCAGTGTACAGCACTCAGCGAGAAGTCCTGTGCGGAGATAACCCCCGTTGAGCAAACTTCGGTGACGCACAACTCAGCACTTAAAACTCAGCACTTAAAACTCAGCACTCAGCACTCAGCACTCAGCACTCAAGTAGCCTATAATATCGTTCACGCCATACCTGGACGAATTAGGTTTCACATACCGCAAATATCGCGCGATCGCCATTATGTGCAACGCTTAGAGAACTTGCTCAAAGCAGATCCAGTGGTGACAAGTGAGCGCATCAATAAAGATGCAGCCTCATTGGTGATTACCTATAACACTGGAAAACTGCGAGACTCTCAAGAGCGAATACACAGTGTGGAAGCAGCAGCCAAAACATATTTAATTTGTTTGATTCAATCTGCCAACGAAGCAACGGCAGGTATCGCCGCCAACCCAACCAGCAGAATTTAACAACATATCAGTAAATTTTTTGCAGTAACTCACCAGTCTTCAGTGATTGGAGAGAGAAATTCGCTCTCAAATATAGCTACCAACTTGGTTGGAATGATTGATAAATCTAGATTCCAATCTAAGAGCCAAAATTTGGTATGAGAGCCGACTACCTTATAAATCCAGTCTTTCATCATTTTAGCGAGATCAGGAATGACACCATTGACAGCACAACTAGTATCGCCCGCAGTTCAAAAATCTTCGGAAATTGAAGTTAAAGAAGAGGTACCTTTGGGTGCGAAACCTTACGAAACCGTCAGCCCAGTGATTTTAGCCCAACCAATTCACAAGTCTAACGGCAAAGCAACTCTTGCTAACTTCAATAGACGCACTCATCAGCCAGTTTCCAAGGTTGTCTATAACGTTGTCCACGCAGTTCCCGGAAGAATGCGGTTGCGTATCCCACAGTTGCGTGATAACACCGCATACATGCAGCGTCTACAAACTTTGTTGGAAGTTGATCCCCTGATTACCAGCGTCAGAATTAAACCTGCGGCGGCCTCGTTAGTTGTGACTTATAAAGCAAGTCAAGTCAACGATGCCAAAATGCGATCGCGTCTGAGTTGTCTGATTATGACAGCTAATGATGCCAATGTTGTGCTGTTGGATCAGAAAAAGCCTCTAAATCAGAAATCCCAAGAGGATGCAGAAGAAGGCACTTGGCCAGGTTTGCAACTGTCGATGGTAGCCACTGGACTAGCAGTATTAGGTGGGCCGTTGGGGCTATCTGTACCGCCAGTCATGGTGGCTGGAACCATTGCTTTAGCAACATTACCTGTATTTCAACGAGCCATCGTTGGATTAGTAATGCAGCGAAGACTGACAATTGATGTCTTGGACTTCTTGGCAATTGTGATTACTACAGTCCAAGGTCAATTCCTGACACCTGCATTGATGCTGAGTTTAATTGAAATTGGCGAAAATATCCGCGATCGCACTGCCCGTTCTTCTAAAATGCAGACATTAGACTTGCTCAATTCTTTAGGGCAATTTGTCTGGGTAGAACGTGGTGGTGAAAAGATACAAGTCTCTATCAAAGAAGTCAAGAGTGGTGACACGGTAATTGTCTATCCTGGTGAACAAGTCCCGGTAGATGGCAGTATTCTGCGGGGTAAAGCCTTACTAGATGAGCAGAAACTCACTGGTGAATCAGTCCCAGTCTTAAAAACTCAAGGACAACCTGTATTTGCTTCCACATTGGTAAGAGAAGGCAGTATCTATATCTTGGCAGAACGGGTAGGTAACGATACCCGCGCCGGACAAAGCATCAAACTCATGGAAGAAGCCCCCGTCCATGACACAAGGATGGAAAACTGCGCCATTAAAATTGCCGAAAAAGCAGTCCTACCCACCTTATTACTAGGTGCAGGCGTATTTGCAATTACTCGTAACGCCGCCAGAGCCGCCAGCGTCCTCACCCTGGATTTTGCTACGGGGATCAGAGTCTCTGTGCCGACAACAGTCTTGGCAGCTTTGACTTATGCCGCCCGCCACGGTATTCTCATCCGTAGTGGTCGCGCCTTAGAACAACTGGCAGAAGTTGATACCATCGTTTTTGATAAGACCGGTACTTTAACTAAGGGCGAAGTTGCGGTTATTGGTGTTGACAGTTTCAATCCTGAAGTTGACAGTGATAGAGTTTTAGCGATCGCCGCCGCCGCCGAGCAACGGTTAACACATCCAGTTGCGGAGGCTGTCATTCGTTATGCCGAAGCTCAAAAAGTTGTGATTCCTAGCCGTAGCAAGTGGAATTACAAACTTGGTTTAGGTGTGGAAGCAGAAATTTATGGCGAGGTTGTGTATGTTGGTAGCGAACGCTTCTTGCGTCAACAAGGCGTAAACATGGAAGCCCTCAACAACGTTAACCGCGTTAATTCTGTGATTTATGTGGCGAGTAATGGGCAACTTCTCGGTAGAATAAGATATAGTGATATTCTGCGTCCTGAAACACGAGAAGTAATTAACCACCTGTTGAGCGTCGAAGGTGTAGAAGTTCACATGCTCACCGGCGACAACCAACGCACAGCTAAAGCTGTAGCGGCAGAACTCGGAATTGCCCCAGCCAATACCCACGCAGAAGCATTCCCCGAACAAAAAGCTGCCGTTGTTCGTGAACTGCACGAACAAGGTAAAACAGTTGCCTTTGTGGGAGATGGAATTAACGACTCCCCAGCTTTAGCATTTGCCGATGTTTCTATATCCTTTGCTCACGGTTCCGAAATTGCTCGTGAGACAGCAGACGTAGTGCTGATGGAAAACGACTTACGTGGAATTTTAGAAGCGATCGCCCTCGCACGCAACGCCAAAAAACTCATTCGCCAAAACACCAGTATTGTTGCTATTCCTAATATTGCCGCAATGGCGATCGCAGTGCTATTTGGACTAAACCCCCTAGGTGCAACGGTAGTTAACAATGGTTCGACAATCGTTGCAGGCGTTAACGGCTTGCGTCCAATTCTTAAAAATTCCCCAAAGAAAGCTCTACCATCAGCAAGATGAGATCAGACCTTGGGTAGATTAAGCTAGATAGCTTTCTAACAATTTTTCAATTTAACTGGAGATACTAACTATGCCGAAAATTACTGATTTTGTTGAAGATGCTGGCGCTCCTGGAATTATAGCTGGTATCGGTGCAGTTCTACTTGCACCCGTCCTGATTCCTGTTGTCGCCGGCATTGGTAAACCCATTGCTAAGAGCATCATCAAAGGCGGAATTGTCGCTTACGAAAAAAGCAAAGGCGCATTTGCAGAACTAGGCGAAACCTGGGAAGACATCGTAGCTGAAGCCAAAGCCGAACTCGCTGAAGACAGAGAAACCCCATTATTTGAAGCTGCGGCGACCCCAGTGGACAGCGCATCTGATAATGGTGCATAAGCTAGTAGTTCACCAACCCAATATTGTTGTGTAGACCCAGCAAGGGAGCAGGGGAGCAGGGGAAAATGAAGGTACTCTCTCCCCTGCCCCTCTGCTGTCCACCACGCAAAGTTCTGTTGGCAGACTACTAGGCTGTGTTTTGGAAAGGATGAAGAATCAAGTTGCAGACTCAATACTTCAAACTTTCCTATTCATCAGATATGGCAGTTCTTAATCGTTACTAAATCAAAAGATCCCCGACTTCTTTAAGAAGTCGGGGATCTGAGCAACATAATTTATCAACCAAATAGGATTCAAAGTATTACTCAGGAGGGTGGATGTGTTTACAAATAATCATGGTAATGTCACTATGATGCCGAAAGTTGTGGAGGCAAATACCTTGAACACGCCATCCCAGCCTATCTCGACCAAAATCATCAGCGATACCCCAGGCAGACTACGCTTAAGAATAGCCCCATCTCATCGCCACACTGGGGAAATGCAACGCATCGTCAAGATGTTGAACGCTCAACCCAATATCAATCAGGTAAATACTAATATCCAAAATGGTAGTATCGTCATTCATCACGATCGCAACAATCAAAGCTGGCAAAATGTCTTAGCTACACTCAAAGATATTGGCATCATTTTCGCTGATGTTACCACCGGTAGCGAAAGCCACTCCGAAGCAGCAGCTACAGTCGCTAATGCGGTTTTTGACTTAAACGAACAAGTCGAAAAATCCACAAATGGCGTAGTTGATTTACGCTTTATCTTTCCTTTAGCGTTGGGATGTTTATCGGTGAGACAGTTGCTAGTTAAAGGTTTGCAACTAGAAATTATCCCTTGGTATGTTTTGGCATGGTACGCCTTTGATAGTTTCATCAAACTGCATGGAGTCAAAAAACCAGAACCCATCACTGTGTCTGAGAAACAGTAAAAATAAATTGGCGTTGCATAAATGCGGGATTAACTGTTTCACGCAGAGGCGCAAAGGCGCAGAGAAATTGAGGACTTACGCAACTGGCATATTTTTTCTTTAGGGTGTGTGACGCAACGAGAAGATTTGAACGTAGTTATCAGATTTATAGCGTCACGCACCAACCGCCAATTGTGACGCTTACGTAAGTCATGAACTTATCTCGGTGGATATCCTAAAGCAGTCGCGTAACCTGATTTTAGTTGCTGATCTGCACCGAGTAGACCTTTCCTCGTTGCCACCTCTTCGCTTATCTTAAATGTCTCAATAATTTCCTTAACTGTCTTAACTGACCTTGTGTTCTGATAAGAACTTTGAAATATTAAAAGCATGAAGTGTATAGGAAGCGCACTTCATACAGCTTCCACCAAAGCATTTATCAAACTAGAAGCTTAAAGCAGGCAACTAACTATTTATGCTGCTGCAATAGTATTCTGTACTGGATTAATGTCTTGTGGCGAATCAATCATAAAAACACAAGGAGGAGTTTTCTATGACTAATATTAAAAGTAGTAAAACCTACGAAAATTTAAAGAACGCTTTTGCTATAGCGTATCTAGAAAATAAATTTTATTTAGATTTTGCTAGAGTTGCTGATGAGGAAGGTCATCCTGACATAGCTGGGATATATAAAGATACCGCAGAGAAGAAAATCAGCCATGCTCTCGGTCATTTAGATCATGCAAAGTCTTTTGGCGCTCCCTTAACTAACTTGCCAACTGGTAGAACTGAGGACAACCTTAAATTTGCTGTAGATGAAGAGACAAGTAACTACACAGAGTTGTATCCTTACTTTGCCAAGATTGCTCGTGAAGAAGGGTTCAACGACATCGCGGAATGGTTCGAGACGGTAGCTAAAGCTACCAGATCAAATGCTGGACGTTTTCAGAAGGGTTTAGACTCACTGAACTTCTAACTTGTATTTGATAGTAACCGTTCAGAGGTGCGCCCCTTTCCAGCATTAATTATCTGTTGAGCGTATGTTTTTTCATACTTTTGCGTAAGTCCTAGAATATAATCATATCCCCAGCTTTTTCAAAAAAGTCGGGGATATTGTCAATTCAGATTATCTATTCCTGCTTGCTGCTTGCAGAGCATTAATAGCTAAACTCACCCCAGCTTTTTCGTTGTTATAAAAATGGTTTTGTGGGTTTTGTAAAATTTGCTGAATTGTTTGCAACTCATCTATGGCATTCAAGTCAGATGCAGTGAAAAAATTCGCTCTGGATTTTTCTTGAAGATTTGTAACTATTCTTACAACTGCTCTAGCAGCTTTGCTACGCACTGTCCAATCTGGGTCTTGCAAACCTTGGATTAAATAAGGCAAAGTTGCACTAGTATCTGTACTGATACTACCAATAGTCTCCAAAGCTAACGCTCTTACTGATGGTTCGCCGTGTTTTAAGGCTCTCCCAAGATTTGGAAGAATAGGAGTAACTTCAGTACTAATGTTATTTAAGTTTTCCGCAGTCACAAGGCGAGTTTGAGGATCATTCGTATTGCTGAGATTGGAAATTAAGCGAGATACGATAAAAGCAGATTTAGTATTTAACTTGACTAAAGATGTCGCTGCACTAAAACGCACCGAAAAGTCAGAATCTTGCAGCGCATCAACCAGATAACTGGAAAACTTAGCAGCTTCAATCACCGTATTTGCGCCATTAGAATCACCAGTATCTTCAGCAACAATATTACCAATAGCTCTGGCTGCACTACTACGGACAAACCAATTTGGGTCTTGCAGAGTCTTGACTAAAGTAGGTAAAGCATCTTTAACTAATAAACCACCTTTTTGAGACAACACTAAAGCTGCACCACTGCGTACTCGCCAATCAGGGTTTACCAAGGCCAGCTTGAGTTTATCTAATGTTTCACTGCTAAACTCTCTGTCGTTAACATTGCCTAAAGCTGTAACAATATTCAGTTGTTCTAATAAATCTTCGTTGCTCAAACCTTGGATTAACTGATCCACTCTCTCACTATTGGGAGTTTGTGCCAAAGTTTGATTACTTATACTACTGACAATTAAAGGTGATACAAAAGTCAACACACTTACGGCTACGCGATGTGCTAACAACCAATTAGGAACTTTAGCCCAGAAGTTGAAATCAATGTGTTTTGCCATAAAAGGTACTTCTGTATACAGGAATGCCATTTTGTCTCCTCAGTATTTTATATTACCACTCAAAATCTTGATGGACAAATACATTTAGGACTTACGCACAAAGTTTGTCTGTGGTGAATGGGTGTGAGAACTTACACATTGTCATTACGCACCAACTACCAATTGTGACACTTACGCAAGTGCTGTGTCTGTTGAATTATTTAGTTGTTAAATTTCTCTTTTTGCCTTAATTCCAGCCGTTACTGTTTCTTAACTCTACCTGAGCCAGTAGTATACGGTTTTTAGGCTGCTAGAGACTTGATTTTTCTGTAAAGCTCAAATTTGGCGTTAAAAATTGCATACCTTTCTTCATCCAGAAATATACATAGATGTAAGATAATAATCTAATATTTCTCAGTAAAAACACTAATAATACTGATTATAAGTTTTGTTAACAAGAATATTTAAGGGGTTAAATCATGAATTTTCGATTAAAGTATGTAGTCTTGATTACATCTTCTCTGCTTTTGTCAATTGCAGTTCCCTCTTTGTCTAAAACAAGCCAGACGCTGATATCACAGGCTTCGGCTCAAACCCAGACAAGTGATACCCGGAAAGTAGAAGCAGATAAGCTGTTTCAAGAAGGCGTACAGCAATATCGGCGCGGGGAATATCCCAAAGCGTTGCAGACTTATCAACAAGTGCTAGAAATACGGCGACAGATGGGGGATAAAGCCGGAATTGGTCAAACTCTGAATAATATTGGACTGGTTTACAACGGGTTGCAGCAAAACGACAAAGCATTAGAAATTTTACAACAAGCTTTAACAATTCGTAAAGAAATTAAAGACCGCGCTGGAGAGGGAGAAACTCTAGATATTTTGGGTGGGGTTTACCTTGCTTTATCACAAGACGAAAAATCGCTGGAAATTCTAGAACAAGCCTTAGCAATTCGCCGCGAGGTAAAAGATAGAAATGGTGAAGCAGTCACTCTTAGTAAAATGGGATTTACTTATGTTTTCTTGAAAAAGCAAGAACAGGGTTTGAAACTTTTACAGGAAGCACTAGGGCTACACCAAGAACTAAAAGACAAGTTTCAAGAAGGATTTACCTTATTTAGAATAGCGCAAGTTTATTGGAATGCAGATGACTATCCTCGTGCTTTGGAATGGTACAAAAAATCATTGATAGCAAACAGAGAGGTGGGAAACCTTGCTTGGGAAGGTAGAAGTTTGCAGCAGATAGGAACGATGTATGAAAAGCAAAAGCAATATAAAGAAGCAATACAGTATTATCAGCAAGCTTTACCTCTAATTCGAGAAGCGGGAATTAGCCTAGCAGAAGAATATATCATAGCGTCAATAGGAGATGCTTTCAACAATCTCAAACAATATGATCAGAATATAGCCTTTTATCAGAAGGAATTAGCTAATGCTAGAAAATCAAATAATAAATCCTTGCAAGGTAATATTCTTCAATGGATAGGAAGTACTTACTTTAAGCAAGAAAAATATGACCGCGCTTTAGAATTTTTCCAGCAAGCACTAGTATTTGTGCCAGAAGTAAAAGATAAGTCTTTTAAAGCTAATATTCTTGCTGGGATAGGAGATTGTTATTTTAGAAAGAAAGAATATCAACAAGCAATTAATTTTTATCAACAAGCAATTGTGGCTGCAAAAGACACAGATGACAGTGCATTTGAAGGTAAAATTCTCAATCAAATAGGAAGCTCTTACTTTCTCCAGGAACAATATGATTCAGCTTTGAAATTTTATCAGCAAGCACTTCCTTTAGCCAGAAAAGCAAAAAATGAATCGCTGGAAATACAGATTCTCTCTTATATAGCGGATACTTACGGTAATCAAAAACAATATGACCGTGCCATAGAGTTTTATCAGCAAGAATTACAGACTACACAAAAGACAGATAAGAAGTTAGTACAAGGTAACATTCTCTTATTTATAGGTAATGCTTACTCTTTCAAAGATGATCAAGCACGGGCTTTAGAGTTTTATCAGCAAGCATTAAATCTTTTTACAGCAGTTAACGCTCAGGATATGCAGCTAAAAACTCTGATAGTAACCATGCGATCGCACTACTTAATTGCTTCCTCTGCTCAAAATAAAAAAGATTATTCTTCTGCTATTAATGAAGCCAACAAAGTCATTAAATTAGCACCAGAAGCATTAACTATTGCTAGAGATTTGAAACAAAAATCAGATGAAAAGGATGTAAATAAAATCCAAAGCCGAGCTTATACTTTAACAGGAAATATCCATCTAGATTTAGGAGATTTAAAAAAAGCACAGGAGTTTGCTGAACAAGGTCTCAAAATTGCCCAACAGTCTGAAAATTTAGAAGCAGAAAATTTTGCTTTGTTGGTTCTAGATGGAGTTTATCAGTCACTAGGAAATCAAACCAAAAAAATTGAACTCAATCAGCGACGGTTAGACATTGCCCAAAAACTTCAAAAACCTATTTCGGAAGTGCAAGCTTTATTAAATATTGCCAGTAGCAACAATCTGCTAGGAAATTACCAAAAAGCTATTGAATTATTGGATCAAGCTTTAATAAAGATAGAAGTGGTTGATATTAAAAAATTACCTGAAGATGAACAGGCTAATGCTTGGCAAAGAAAATCTTTTGTTTTTTGGAATTTGAGTGGGTCTTATATTGCACTAGGAGAATATGATAAAGCTTTAAAATTTGCCCAACAGCGTCTTGATTTGGCAGAGACATTAAAAAAACCAGAACTAAAAGCACCAGCATTAATTGGTTTAGGTGATGTATATACTGCGCGACAAGAATTTGATCAGGCTATTAAACTTACTCAACAAGCTTTAGATATAGCTAAACAAATTAAAAATACTGAGATAGAAGTAGACGCATTGCAGGAACTTGCTAAAATCTATGTCGCAAGGGGAAATTATTCACAAGCTACAGAATTAGCGAATTTACTGTCAGAGAAAGCAGACAAAACTAAAAATCTTAAGCTGAAAAGAGATGCTCTAAATATTCTCAAAGATGTTTATACTGCTCAAGGTAACTTGCAGAAAGTTTTGGAAATATTACAACAAAGCTTAAAAATTGCCAAGCAAGATACAAATCCGTCATCTGAGTTTCGTACATTAGTTGATCAAGCAGCATTTTACATATCCCCAGTTGTAGATTATCAACAAGCTCTCGATTTATCTCAACAAGCAAATTCGACAGCCAAGAAACTGCAAAATCCCCAATTGGAGGGTATGAGTTTATTTTTACTTGCTTATGTACACTTTGCTAAAGGTGAACCACAAAAGACTATTGAATTTGCTAATCAAGGGTTAGCTATTTCCCAAAATAAGAAGATGATTTGGCTAGAAATGTTAGCAAATATAGTACTAAGTGTAGGTTATGGTGATTTAAATAATGATCAAAAAGCTATGGAATCAGCCCAAGCTTTACTAGCACTTACTAGAAAAGCCCAAAGTCCTAAAGATGAAAAAACGGCACTGACACTTTTAGGACATATTCATCGCAAATTTGGCAGAAAGCAGGACGCAATAAACACATATAAACAAGCTTTATCAATCAAAGTTTCAGCGAAAGCGGTAGGTGCTGATTCAGATATATATGCTGGCTTAGGTCGCGCTTATGCTGATTTAAATCAACCTGAAGAAGCGATTAAAAACTTGAGAGAAGCTTTCACTCGTGCAGAGGAAATCAGACGTGGTTTCCAAGGACTGACACCAGACTTACAAGCATCGTTTTGGGAACAAATAGCTGATTTTGATAGAGTAAAAACCGTTGATATTTACCGTCAATATGCCGATTTGTTACTCAAACAAGGACGTACAGCAGAAGCACAGCAGGTTTTAGATTTAATTAATATACGAGACCTCAGAGAAGCGAGAACCCAAGTAAGAAATAACTCTTTAATCGCTTTGGGATTACAAATTCAAGAATGTGATCGAAAGGAAAATAAATGTTCTCCCAGCGAAAAAAGTCAACTTCTAGACCAAGTTGACGCTATCAATACACAATACAATGAAGACTTAAAAGCAATTGAAAAGGAAATAAGTTCCAGAATTTCTCTAGATCGTGCTGCTTTTGACCCAACATATAAGGATAAAGCTAGAGAAATAGTGGAAGCCGAACCGGGTACAGTGATGATTTATCCTTTTGTATTAGAAGATAAAATGTGGTTGCTATTAACTGCACCTGGAGGAGTACATAAGGCTGTTGAAGTTAAAATTAGCAGAAAAGAATTAGGAAAAGCAGTCCAAGAGTTTCGTGATTTGATGGAACATTGTGAAAAATATGGTGTTGTTTGTACATCTGCTGATATTCCTAAAATACAACAAGCTAGTCAAAAACTGTATAACTTGCTAATTAAACCCTTAGAACCAGAATTGAACGCAAATCCAGTGAAAAATCTTGTCTTTGCCCTTGATAGGGTAGTGCGTTATGTTCCCATGAGTGCGTTGTATGATGGCAAACAATATTTAATTGAGAAATACAGAGTTCATAATATCCTTTCATCACCACTTGTAGATGTTGCAACACCTAATCTAAAAGCAACCAAAGATACTCAAGTATTAGCGATGGGTGTATCTGACTCTGTAGAGGGATCAGCACCTCTAACACATGTACCAACCGAGATTGATAACATTTTTAAAGTTTATTCTGGGTTAAAGTTCCTCAATCAAAAATTTGACTTTAAGACTCTACGAGATAATCTTGCTGGTAAGCAAATTTTACACTTGGCTACTCATGGTGAATTTGTATATCGTGATAAAAAAGCTAAAACTTACGAATCATATATACTTTCAGGAGAAGGTAAATTAACCATATCTCAAATTCAAAAGTTGAGAGAATTGGGCAAAATTCATCTAGTTGTATTGTCTGCTTGTCGTACCGCCCTTGCTGAGTCACTTGAGCAAGATGGGATAGAAATTAACTCTATGGCTTATGAGTTTATGAAAGAAGGTGCTAAATCTGTAATTGCTTCTTTATGGTTAGTTAGTGACGCTAGTACTGCCCAATTAATGCAAGAATTTTATAAAAACTTAGCTACTGGTAAAATGGCAAAATCAGAAGCATTACGCCAAGCACAATTGAGTTTATTACACGCGAATAAATCTAATAAAGGCAATGATAAACAACGTGGTGGAATTGAAGCCAGACCAAAGCCAGGTGTATCTCCAAGAAATCAAGACAATGCCAAGAACTATGCACACCCATACTATTGGTCTCCATTCATTTTAATGGGCAATGGGTTGTAATGAATGAGTTCTTATCTTAAGTGCGATTCGAGCTTTTACACAATTAGAATTAACGCGGGCAAGATGCCCACCCCACAAGAGTTATTGGCATTTCCGTTATGTAAACTAGTAGTCCACCAACCCAATATTGCTGTGTAGACCCTGTAAGGGAGCAGGGGAGCAGGGGAGCAGGGGGGAATGAAGGTACTCTCTCCCCTGCCCCTCTGCCCCTCTGCCAGCCACCACACAAAGTTCTCTTGGCAGACTACTAGATGTGGTTTAGCTTACCTATAGCAGTCCTAAATTATTTGTAAACTAAAAGATCCCCGACTTCTTAAAGAAGTCGGGGATCTGAGCCTCTCAACGTTCACAAATCAAATAGGATTGCTATATCACCTATCACCTGCTCTAACCTTTTTATCAAAGCCCTAGAATAGTGATGACAACTGCTGTGAGTCATATCTACCTGTGAAAGCCCCTACTAGCAATTTAGAACCAACTCAGTCGCGTAAGGCAGATCATATCCGTATCTGTTTGGAAGAAGACGTTCAGTGCCGTGAAATTACCAATGGATTGGAAAGTTATCGTTTTAGCCATTGTTGTTTACCAGAAATCGATCGCAACGATATTGATATCAGCACCAATTTTTTAGGCAAGTACCTAGTAGCACCATTACTCATTTCTTCCATGACTGGTGGAACTGAGGAAGCGGGAATCATTAACCGACGTTTAGCGGAAGTCTGTCAGCACTACAAGTTGGCGATGGGTGTCGGTTCTCAACGGGTAGCTGTAGAAAAACCCCAGGTGGTTGATACTTTTGCGATGCGTAAATATGCGCCGGATGTTTTGTTGTTTGCCAATGTAGGCGCTGTGCAACTGAACTATAAGTATGGTTTAGATGAATGTCTGCGAATCATCGATATGCTAGAAGCTGATGCGTTGATTCTGCACATTAATCCTCTGCAAGAGTGCATTCAACCTAGAGGGGATGTGAATTTTCGCGGCTTAATTGACAAAATCACTAATTTATGTAGTAAGTTAAATGTACCGGTGATTGCGAAAGAGGTAGGTAATGGTATTTCCGGTGCAATGGCGGAAAAATTGATGGCGGCTGGAGTGAGGGCAATTGATGTTGCTGGTGCGGGGGGTACTTCTTGGGCAAAAGTGGAGGGTGAACGTGCAGAAAATGACTTGCAACGCAGGTTAGGCAGAACATTTGCAGATTGGGGCATCCCAACAGCAGAATGTATTACAAGTGTACGCGCGATCGCACCGGATATTCCCTTAATTGCCTCTGGTGGCTTGCGTCATGGCTTAGATGTTGCCAAAGCGATCGCATTAGGTGCAGATATCGCAGGTTTAGCAATGCCTTTTTTGCAAGCGGCGGTAATTTCAGAAACAGCAATTTCAGAGTTAGTAGAAGTTTTAATGGCTGAAATTGTCACAGTGCTATTTTGTACAGGGAATACTAACTTACAACAGTTAAAACATTCTGGCAGTTTACAACGCCTAAAATAAAGTCAGGAGTTAAGCGTCAGAGGTAGGATTTAATACGCAGCCCAATTCCCAAAAGAGTTTAGCTGTTGTAGTCAATCACTCACCATCAGTCCAATAATTCCTGAACGCTAAAGGTCTCCAGAGTTTTCTGGAGAGACAATCTAAAATCTAAAATTGATAGACTAATGACTAATTTTGTTAAACAAACTGCTGCCAGTGTGATTGGTAGCTTACTGGGGTTATTTATTTTCTTTGGGATTGGGACTACAGGACTATTTTTACTCCTATTTGCGATCGCAGCTACTCAAGAGGTGAGTCCAGTAGTCAAAAACAAGTCTGTATTAGTGTTTGACTTATCTTTGAATATTACCGATCGAGAACCAACTGCGGGTGAAGAATTACAAAGAACATTATCAGGGACTCCAGAAGACAGAATCACACTCCGCAAAGTTCTAGATGCGATTAACCAAGCCAAACAAGATCCAAAAATTGTTGGTATATATATAGATGGTAGTAATAGTTCCGGGGGAAATTTAGGCTTTGCTTCCCTGAAAGAAATTCGCAAAGCTTTAGAAGAATTTCGCGCCGCCGGGAAAAAAGTAGTTGCTTATGGTCAAGATTGGGGTAAAAAAGAATATTATCTCAGTTCTGTGGCTGATACCGTAGTTCTCAATCCCTTGGGTGCAATAGAAATCAATGGTTTGGGTAGCCAACCAATGTTCTTAAGCGGTGCATTGCAAAAGTTTGGTATTGGTGTACAGGTTGTGCGAGTTGGCAAATTTAAAGGCGCTGTTGAACCGTTCATTTTAAACAAACTCAGTCCAGAAAACCGCGAACAAACCCAGAAACTACTGGATGACGTGTGGAGCGAGTGGCGAACTACAGTAGGTACAAGCCGCAAAATTAACCCGCAAAAATTGCAAGCGATCGCCGATAATCAAGCCATAGTCGAAGCACCAGCAGCGAAAACCAATGGTTTAGTTGATCAAGTTGCATACCATGATCAAGTAGTTGCAGACTTGAAAAAACTCACCGATAGCGATCAAAATGAGAAAAATTTCCGCCAAGTTGACATTCTAGAATACTCCCAAGTTATTAATAAATCCCTCAAAGCCGAACAAGCATCAAAAAACCAAATTGCTGTAGTCTATGCCGAAGGCGAAATTGTTGATGGTAGCGGTGATAATGAACAAGTAGGTGGCGATCGCTTTGCTAAAATCTTCAACAAAATCCGCCAAGATAAAAATATTAAAGCCGTTGTTTTAAGAATTAATAGTCCTGGTGGTAGCGCCACAGCCGCCGAAATCATGCAACGGGAAATTCGCTTAACCCATGAAGTTAAACCTGTAGTAGTATCTATGGGTGATGTCGCCGCTTCTGGTGGTTATTGGATTGCAAGTGACTCTAGCCGAATTTTTGCCGAACCAAATACCATCACTGGCTCAATTGGTGTATTTGGTATCCTATTCAACGGACAAAAACTAGCAAATGATAATGGTATCACTTGGGATGTAGTCAAAACAGCCCGCTACGCCGATGCTCAAACTGTGGCTCGTCCCAAATCACCCCAAGAGATAGCACTGTATCAACGTAGCGTCAACCGAATTTACAGCATATTCCTCGATAAAGTTGCCAAAGGACGCAAATTACCAGAACAAAAAGTTGCCGAAATTGCTCAAGGTAGAATTTGGTCTGGTGTGGCTGCAAAACAAATTGGTTTGGTAGATGAAATTGGTGGACTGAATGCGGCGGTGAAATACGCAGCCGAAAAAGCCAACTTAGGCAATAATTGGCAGTTAAAAGAATATCCCAAAGAAAATAGCCTCAACGAAATTTTATTTGGTAAAGCCGTGGAAGAAGCCAGCACAGCTTTAAAAATCCAGGGACAACAACAAATCAAAGCCACCAACCCTCTCACCGCAGAATTCCAAAAACTGCAACAAGAATTAGAGATATTTCAAAGCATGAATGATCCTAATGGGGTTTATGCTCGTTTGCCGTTTAATTTAAAAATCGAGTAAGTAATTGCTATACGGATAAACCAAGTATCTTTGATGTTAAACTGCCATTGGTTGAAGCTTCCAATGTCAATGGACTGACAAAGTTTTTGATGTCTAGCCACAAGCCTTTCGGGTGAAATATCTACCTTACTCCCAGGGAAGCTATACAGAAAGTTTCAGCATTTGCCTGGGGATGACTCATCCTTTCGCAGCGCAGCTTTACAGTTACGCATCTACCCCCAACTATCCTCTATGAAAAATCTCGCTTTACTATCTACTACAGCCTTGACTGTTTCGGGATTGGTTTTCGGAACCATGCAAGCTGTCTCTGCTGCCACTTTAAATTGGGAATGGAGTTATTTTGGTTCTGGTATAACAGCACGCGGTAAATTCATTACTAATGACACTCCTGACAATTTCGGTTTTTACGAGATTTTGGACATCAGTGGCACCCGTAATAATGAAACAATTACTGGTTTGCAACCTGCGGGGACTCCTATACCTGGCAACGAACCTTTTAACGTGGACAATTTAATTAGTTTGAATAGTCAGCAGTTAACAGGTGACGGTTTTGGTTATTCCACATCATCAGGAAACTATGCTAGTCCGTTTTTTGCTAGTTTTCTGCCCATACCGGGTTATTTAGAGGTTTTTTCAGCACCGCCGTTTGTGTTGGGGTCTTTGGGGACAGAAGATAGTGAATCAGCCGTTGTTTTTTCAGCCAGAATTATCTCTATTCCTGAATATACGTCAATTTTGAGCTTACTTGCTGTTGGCACTCTTGGCCTAGTATCAGCATCTAAACGCCAGCAATCGCTACAATTGACTAAACAGAAACATGCAAAAGCTTCTTGACATACTCCCCACCCTTGAAGAGTGGGGATTCTAGGCTCAAACAGCGATAGCAGGCATAACCCGACTGACATCACCTAACCCAACAGTCGATGCCCCGACTGCACAAATTACCTGAGATGCGTTTTCATCCCTGCCGTTTAATGACTGACAGGACGGACAGCGCCACTCTCTAGTAGACAAATCAAGACTTTCTAAAACATGGCCGCAGCAAGAACAAGTCTTAGTGCTGGGATACCATTGGTCGATGAAAACAACCCTCTTTTTCTTCTTTTTGGCAACCCATTCTAGTATTTGTAGAAACTCTCCCAACGCCAAATCTGAGATTTTCCTTCCCCACAGACGCTGCATTCCTTTGAGGTTTAAGGTTTCAAAACATAGCACATCAAACTTATCAGTTAGTTCATGTGCCAACTTCCAAAACCAATCACGCCGACGATGAGAAATATCTTCATGCTTGCGTACTAAATTTTTTCTAGCTCGTTCTCTGTTAGATGAGCCTTTTAACTTTTTGGAATGCTGTCTACTAGCATTTTTAATAGCGTTTAGGGATTGCTTAAAAAATTGGGGTGACTCAATTTTAGTACCGTCCGAGCAAGTGAGAAATATCTTGAGTCCAAAATCAAACCCCGCTATTCTACCAGTCGTGGACTTGGTTTCTGACTCAACACAATTATCAACCACCACAACCATAAACAACTCACCCAACGGTGTGCGTTTAATGGTTAGGGTATGAACAGTTCCCTCAATCTCTCTAGACTTCCAAAATTGATATACTCGCTGACCTATTTTTACTCTATTGCCATTTAAAAACTTATAGCCAGCTTGTTTAAGGGTGAATGATTTGTATTTTTTAACTTTCTTAAATCCCGGTGTTCTAACTCCTTTTTTATTATGTTTAAAAAACAATTGATAGGCTTTCTCAATGCGTTGACAAATATCTTGTACTGATTGAGAGCCTACTGTTTGCCAGAATGGGTTACGCTTTCTTAATTTAGCAATATGAGACTGGAGTTTTGCACAACTCAAATGCTTGCCCCACATTCTGTAGTAGCGTTTGTGTAGAGCAATGCAATGATTATAGATTACCCCGGCAGCATTTATCATGCGTTTGAGGTGTCTATTTCTTTTGTGTTGATATAGCTTAAACTTCAGTGTTTTCATATTAATTTTTTACCAAAAATCTAAAGCTAAAAACTCAAATTCTTCTTAAAATTAAGCAAAGTCGCCCTTCAAGGGCGAGGCTTTCAACCCATGTTTTTGGTAATATCGAAATAGAGACGTAGCTATGCTACGTCTCTCAAAAGCTTTATGGTGATGGAAGCTAGTTCTTGCTCCGATGAGGTTCATAGCAAAATGCCCTGGTTTGTCAAAATAGAGTCAGGAAAAGTCGATAAAACCATTTTTGACCAATATATACCTGCCCACAAAGCATTCGTACAGGATTTAATTGCCAAAGGACATCAAGCTAAAACAGGCTATTGGGCAAAAATGGGAGGCGGGATGTTGCTGTTTGAAGCTGCTTCTCTGGATGAAGCTCAAGCTATTATTGCCCTAGACCCCTTGGTTAAAAACGGTTGTGTTGACTATCAGCTTTACGAGTGGAAAATTGTGGTTGAGTAAGAAACACTGACGAACTTTTAGTGTTCAGGACTTACGCACCAATATTGTCTATGAAGATGGGGTGTAAGGGTGTAAGGGTTTGAGATACATACACCCCTATACCCTCACCAAAATCCTTAATTTTTCGTTTTTATGCGTAAGTCCTAGTGTTATTATTTTCTTGAGGCTCGGATCTATGCGACTAAAACACCTAAACCTTGTCAGAACGTGAAAGTAGCAGCAATCAAGGATGCTTGTAGTAGGCGTAGTCTCCGGGCTGACCTGTTTTTGGGTCTGTGTTAACTACCAGCTTGACGAAGAAAAAAATGTGGTTGAGTAGGACACACTTACGAACTTTTAGTGTTATTATTTCATTAGACCTGGATCTATGCGACTGCAACGCCTAAACCTTGTCAGAACCGGAAGGTAGCAGCAATACGGGATGCTTGTAGTAGGCGTAGTCTCCGGGTCGCCCTATTTTTTAGGAGCGATCAGCAGCAATGCCCGGTTTTGGAGATATTGTACAAAAAGCTTTTTACCTCGGTGTTGGGTTGGCTTCTTACGCAGGTGAGAAAGCTGGAGGAAAAGTAGCAGAATTGCGATCGCAAGTCCAAAAACTGGCAGATGAAATGGTAGCGCGGGGCGAAATGAACACAGAAGAAGCCCGCCGCTTCGTTGAGGATATGATGAAGCAAGCGCAACAGCCACAAACACCCACTGCTGATACTACTGAAAAAACAACTCCTTCTGAACCTCGTCGCATCGAAATCCTAGAGGAAGATGAAGAGCCAACTGTAAAAGAGACCTCAACTGAAAATGTGGATGACTTGCGTAGCCAAGTGCTAAAACTGCAAGAAGAATTAAAAAGACTGCAACGCGATTAATAAACGGCAGTTTGTTTTTACCTTCAGCATCAGCAGCAAATAGTACTATAACTCAGATATCACCCAGGAAGTTGATAACATACATTGCCTAGAATGTATTTATGTACTTCAATTGGGGTGGTTGTTAGCATCCTAATTTTATAGCCAGTAAGAGCGTCAATTTTATGGAAGAGTGGCAAAAAGATTTAATGGGAATCGTAGAAACAGTGGCAGAGGAAGTCGAACGCTTCTTTCAAGGAATGAATGATATGGTTGATAGCTTTTTTGACCTCACAGAAGAATTGACTGAGCAAGTACAAAATAACATTGCCGCCGACGTAGAACAATACTTACAAGAAATATCTGCACCCTTCCTAGAAATTTATTGGGAACTAGAAGATGTGGTTGCAGATGTAGATCCGGGGTTTCCCTACTCAGTAGAACCCACACCAGAACAAAATCCTGCTTGTGTGGGTTGTACTAACTATCATGGTCAAGTTTATAGTGGTAACTTGTTAGTCTGCGCTATGCACCCCCACGGTTGGGATGATCAAAACTGTCCTGACTGGGAACAAGAGTGAAAATAAGGCAAAAGGTAAAAGGCAAAGGTCAAAGAATTTTTATCTTAATCAGCTTTTCGCCTATTATTGTTGAGGCGATAGATGACCAAGGATAATTGACCCATGACCCAGGAAGCATCAGAAGTAAAGTATGGTGAACGCAACATTGCGGAAGGTAATTTAATTACCTTTCCCAATCCGCGATTAGGTAGGCGATATGATATCAACATTACCTTGCCGGAATTTACCTGTAAATGTCCGTTTTCTGGCTATCCAGACTTTGCCACAATTCACATTACATACATACCAGATGAACGGGTAGTAGAATTAAAAGCCCTGAAGCTTTACATTAACAGTTATCGCGATCGCTATATCTCCCATGAAGAATCTGCCAATCAAATTTTAGATGACATGGTTGCAGCTTGTGATCCGCTAGAAATTACTGTTAAAGCCGATTTTGCTCCTAGAGGTAACGTCCATACAGTTATTGAAGTCAGACATCAAAAAGCATCAGCGCATTAAATCGCTAATGCTTATACTCAGTTGCAGTTAAAGATAGTAAGTGGGAGTAGGGAGTAGGGAGTGGGGAGTAGGAATACTATTCCTGAAAGCAACTTAGTATTTAATAACACGGAAAATCAAGGGTGTGGGTTAGGGTAAAGAGGTATCAGTGTTTAAAATGCCTACCCCTTTAAACCCATTCTCTACAGACAACCTTTATCCTTAAGTCTTGAACTATGAACGACGGCGGCGACGCAACTTCAGCATTCCCAATGCGCCTAAGCCCAAAATTGGGAGTGTGGCGGAAGGTTCTGGTACAGCAGAGGCTTTGAGATTATCTTTACCAAAGTCAACAACAAAAATTGTGTCGTTGTAATCTTTATCGCCACCATTGCGTAAATCTTCAAAACCCATCATCAGATAATTGCCAATCTTCCAAGCCATTACGTGTTGTAAGCCATCAGGGTTAAGGCTGGCATCTGCACCATAAATATCACCATTTTTTGGTGTGGCGCTGTATCCATCAGATTTGAGTAAGAAATTCAGCTGTGTACCAGCTTTAAAATTACCCAAATCTACAAAATCACCGATATCTAAAACACCATCTTTATCGCCTCTTTCACACTTATTCTTGGTGCTGTCGCAAGAGACATTTTCAAAAATCATACCGTTATTGTATTGTTCACCCCTAACTGATTCATAGGCTAACTGGTTTTTATAAGTAGCGCCTTCATTCAGGAACCAAACACGTACATTGTGCTTTTGTTTCAAAAATAGTTGAGAAAAGTCCACTTGCTGTGCTTGGACTTTATCTGCGGCGATCGCCACACCTTCTTTTTGTACTAAAGCTTGAAACTGGGGAAGTATAGATAAGAAATTTTTGTCTTCTGCTTTATCTGTGACAGAGAGACGCTTCATTGTACTCCAGTCACTAGCCTTTTTGGCGGCTTCTTGTGCCTCTACGGAATACTTAGCTGCATTATCAGCATCTAATTTAGCTTGATTTCTTGCATCTTCAGCATCTTTAACTTGTTTATCAGCACTTGCAGTGACAGTTTGCAGTTGTTGACTAGCTTGATTTCTAGCTTGTTCTGCTGTACCGCGCTTACTTGTAGCATCATTCAGCTTGGTATTTGCAGAATTAAAAGTTTTAGTCGCATCATTCAGCTTGGTATTTGCAGAATTAAAGGCTTTAGTCGCGTCAGTAACAGCTTTTTGTGCTGCACTTTTTTGCGCTGGAGTTGCAGATGAGAGGATGGTGTTCGCATCTGCTAAAGCCTTAGTAGCGGCATCATAGACTGTTTTGGTATCAGTTAAAGTCTTATTGGCTGCATCATACGCTGCTTTGGCTGTAATAAAATCTGCATCTGCTTTTTGAAATGTCTGTTCAGCAGAAGTTAAAACCTTAGCAGCATCTTGTTTAGCTTTTGTTGCAACTTGTGTGGTTTTTGTTAATGCAGCTTCAACTTTTTTGAGAGTATCTGCACTGTCTTTCGCCTTTTGAGCAGCTATGGGAGCTTCCTTGATGGCTTCTTGAATGGTAGTTGTCGCACTCGCTGAAGCTATACCAGAAAGTGAGTAGGTTAAAGTAGCAGCAGCAATCAGTCCAAAGCGGATTCTGTTCATGTTTTTCATAGATATTGATATGCACCTAGTTTTGATTTCTTTTAATCAAGTAATGAAATTTCAATCATTCACTTGCTCACCGTTGGAAAAAACTGGTTGTATGGGAGCTACTTTTTTTCGGGTAACTACTTTGTATCCTATTAAGATTTTTAACGTCGATAGTTAAGAGTTGTTTTTGCTAAGTCTTTATAACGAAATATCAATCAAGCGAACAGATATGAGAATTTGGGGCTGATTGTTATCTGGCAAAAAATTTAGTTATCCAAAACTGGTAAAAACACAGATAATATGAGGAGATAGTTTTGAGGATACGACATTCATCTCAGTAGGGATGAAATTACTATATAAATTCATCGCTATGATAATAAATAAAACTCTATAAACCCAATGACTGTAATACTGGATTTATAAAGTAGGCTTAAAATTTAGGCGTAAATTAGGTTCTCTAACAATCATTTTTGCTAAGATATAAGAGCCAAATTACAAAATATTTCTGATAATTATCTGAATAATAATAAATTTGGGCTATATGAAAGCCTCAAAAAATAGAATTAGCTGTGATTCTCAGTAGTAAATAATATTTCTCTGCACACTAAAAAATATAAAAACTGAATAATTACAGTGAAGATACAGAGAAAATCACTATATTTATTCAGCCTTCATAATTTATGTACGTGTTGATTTTAGTGGAGAGATAATGAAAAGGGTAAAAAGTTAAAATTTACCCCACTGCTGCTGTTGATTGCGAATTTAGTCCATTTAAAATCTCCAACACTTCTTTTTCAAATGCAACTTGAGCGCGATTAGTTTTACCACCAACATACAAGCGATCGCCTTTTTGTAATGCCCAAATTTGCGAATGGGAGAAGTAACTCATTACCACACCCGTCATCAAAATGGCAAAACCACCATAAACAATGGGAATACCAGGGTCAGATTTGATTTGTAAGCCAGTACTTCCAATCACTTCTAAGATTTTGAGTTTCGTACCGTTGACATCGGCCGCCATCCCAGACCGCACTGTTGTAATTAACTGACCTTTGCTGTCATAAATTAACATCATGCCTTGCAAGTCTTTGGCAATCAAAGACACACCCTCACTCAAATCGGGTTTAGTAGGTATCCAAGTTCCCCACATCCTACCTTGTTGGGGACTGGTATTTAACGCCGCCATTGGTAATTGAAACACCGGACTGTTATTGAATTGGAACCGGACACCAGAAATTCCCCAATCGGCTTGATAGAAGGTTACGCCACGATAACGCAGAGGTTGGTTAACGAAAATTGTCTTGCGGTCAACTTCTTTACCGTCATCGTCTAAAACAGACATATCGGAATAAAATTGGTCAATACTGCCAGAGGGTGTGTATTCAATCCAAAACCGATTTACCCGCACAGACCAATCTTTTAAGTGTTTGGTATTTGCCCAAGGGCCAGCATTGATGATGTTTTCTACCTGAAAGCGATCGCCACTAGGAATTTTTTCTTGGGCGGTAAATCCAGTCATGGAACCCCAAATGCCGCCTAACAGAATCATCACAATCCCAATGTGTACAATAATTGGGCCGATACGTCCAATTATGCCTTTACGGGCATAGAGAATATTGTCTTTGTCTTGAAAAATTTTATAACGACGGTTTTGCAATAAGGGAGCGAGGGAATCTAAAGAAGCAGTATCTAATTCTGCACTTAAGGCTAATTTTTGGAATTGTCGGGGTTCTTCGTAATATTTCCAACGTTGGGCAGCTTTTAAGGCTGGTAACTGTCTGGTAAAAGTACAAGCAGTTAAACTGCTACCAAACAAGATGAGTAACGCACTAAACCACCAAGTATGATAAACATGATTTAAACCAACTATTAAGATGACCTTCCAGGTTAGGAAACCAAACAAAGCTGGATGTTCTGGGTAGTTAGTGCGATAGAAGCTGGCTGACTCGTCTTGTTCTATGACCGTGCCGCTAACGCTGAATAAGGCAATGATTAATAATAAGGCGATCGCTAATCGTAAGTCTGTCAGTACAGGTAAAATCTCCTGACGCACAAATCGCCAAGGTGCTGACCACCAACTTGATGTTGTGGATGTGGACGCTGAATTATCTAAAGTCATGGGTTACAAACTGCCAAAGGGAATGCGAGAAATCAAAGAAAAAACACCAAATCCTACCAATAGCGCCCCGCTAACCGGGTTAATCCAACCAGACCAACGACGCAACTCCAGCAGTTTTTTGATTGCAGCAGTAAAAGTACCCGCCAAAATTAAAGGGGCTACATACCCTGCTGTATAAGACAGTAACAAAACAGCGCCTAAAATTAAGTCTTTTGTGCTGGCAACCCAAGTCAGTAAACTTGCTAAAACCGGGGTACTACAAGGAGAAGCCACTAAACCAAAAGTTAAGCCAATTGAATAAGAACGCACTCCCGGAGGTAAATCTTGAGAAATCCAATTTGTCTCGCCCAAAGAAGGAAATTGTAAGGGCAATGCTTCGAGCAAGTTCAGCCCCATAATAATGGCGATGATACTGACAATAATGGGTAAACCAGATCCAATTTGTCCGTAAACTTTGCCGACTAAACCAGCTATGATCCCCATTCCAGCCAGGGTAGTTGCCAATCCTAATGCAAACCAAGTAGACTGGGCTGCTGCTTGTAGACGACTTTTCGCCTCATAGCCGCCGATATAGCCGATGGTAATTGGTAGCATCGACAACATACAGGGAGTTAAGCTGGTGAGTAAGCCAGCCAGAAAAATAATCCCCACACTCAACAAACTTAAGTGTGTGAGTTGGTTAGCAACTACATTGTTGGCAAATTGTTCGAGTTGATAAATTTGAGTTTGTAAAGTCTCCAGCATAGAAATTTTTAATGTGGAAATGCTTGATATGCTTGAATTCTAGCTTACTTCACAGGCTTAGGGAAAAAGAAGCAGAGGTACATTTAGTTGAGGTTAGATGTTAAAAAAGACGTTGCAGTGCAACGTCTTTTTCACTTTACCCTAATCAGTGCTGTACACTGAGCGAAGTCGAAGTGTACAGCACTACTCATTGCATTAAAATTTGCCGAGTTAGAATACTCATCACCTCATCTGGATTGTCGGTTGGAAGTAGTGGACTCCAATCTGCAACATTAGCGTAGCCCAGCAGATGCAAGTGGTGAATGGTACTGGTGACAGCTTTGGGAGAACCGATGAGCAAATGTTTGATTGGTTCTCTGTGGGGAAATGGCTGTGGTGCGAATTGCTTGCGGCTGGGGGAATTGGCATTTGCGCCTAAGAACTGCGCTAATTTGGATTGGGCAAATTGTAGTAAATATGCAATCATGGGGTTGAAACTCCAGGTTTGGGTTTTTATAAAAGCGATCGCCGCCTTCTTGCCGGAATTACGCGATCGCTTTTATTTCAGTTTTGGGTTTAGATAAGGGCGATCGCTTGTTTCTGGATAGAATTGGGCGATCTGCTTTATCATGCCTTTACATTAAAGTATAAATTTATACTTGTCAAGCACTAATGCAAAAATTTTTAGAAAAATTGGGAAAATTTTTCTAGAGAATAATAATGTTGAATTAAGCTAACATTAGCAGCATTTATTAATATAATGATCGTGAATTGTGAGCATTTATTTACTGTATAATAGAATCAATATTCTATCGAGTCAGGAGAAAATTTTATGCTGACAAACAAGAATAACAAAACATTATATGAACAAGATTTTTATTTGTGGACACAAAATACAGTAAAACTTTTGCAGGAAGGAAAACTGGAACAATTAGATATTACGAATTTAATTGAAGAAATTGATAGTATGGGGCGGAGTGAAAAGAAAGAACTAAAAAATCGTCTAATAATCTTAATTGAACATTTATTAAAGCTCCAATTTTGGACAGCCGAAAAAGATGACAACTCTAGAGGGTGGCGTAATACTGTTGTTGAGCAAAGACGACAAATAATTTATCTTCTAGAAGATAGTCCCAGTTTAAAATCTGTTTTAGAGGATGTATTTCTAGATTGCTATACAAATGCCAGAAACGATACCATTAGAAAATATCAACTTAACTCAGAATTATTCCCCAAAGAATCGCCTTTTTCGGTAACTCAGATTCTTGACGCAGATTTTATCCCTTAATTTTAGAGCGATCGCTAAACGCCCAGCTTAAAGGTATACCTTGATTCCGTAACGAGCGATCGCCTTGTTATTAAGTATTTAGATATAGACTGATAAAATTAATCTCGAAATAATTCCCATATTTAAATATTTCAGTGAAACGCGACTCTATTTATTACCAAATTTTCAAACGATTTCCAGCATTAATATTTGAACTCGTTGATAACCGTCCTGCACAGGCGCAAAACTATCGATTTGAGTCAGTGGAGGTGAAAGAAACCGCCTTTCGGATTGATGGTGTTTTCTTACCACCAGAAGACGCAACATCTAGAGTTATATTTTTTGCCGAAGTGCAATTTCAGAAAGATGAAGGTCTTTATCATCGGTTTTTTACGGAATCAATGATGTATTTGAACCGCAATCAAGATCAATACGATGATTGGTACTGTGTGGTAATCTTTCCATCACGCTCTTTAGAACCAAACGATAAAAGAACTCATCGCATATTTTTAAACAGCGACCAAGTTCAGTGCATTTATTTGGATGAGTTAGGTACTTCTGATACTCTGCCAATAGGCATCAACTTAATACAGTTGACAACCGCATCCTCCGAAACAATGGCAGAACAAGCCAAGCAACTAATTCAACGGGTAAAATTAGAAGAAACAGGCAAACTACCAAAAACCGAAATCATCGAAATTATTACGACAATTGCTGTTTACAAATTTTCATCTTTGAGTCGAGAGGAAGTAGAAGCTATGCTAGGACTGAGTTTAGAACAAACAAGAGTATATCAGGAAGCCAAAGCGGAAGGTTTAGAACAAGGTTTAGAACAAGGTCGAGAACAACGGGAAGCTGAACTGTTAAAAGTTGCTGTCCCACTGTTACTGAAAACTGGGATGAGTGTAGAACAGATTGCTCAACAATTTAATGTTGCTGTGGAATCTGTGGAGAAATATAGGTAAGATTACCTGTGATGAGTTATGGCGATCGCACCCCATCTTACCTATAATTAGCAAAGATTCGTTCTGTACAATTGACTAAACAGCCGCCAAGAGCGATCGCCCCCAGGTTTAGCGCATCAGTAGTTTTACCAGTAGAATAGACACATAAAATTTTGCCGCTATTTGGCTTATTGATAGTGGATTTATGATAACTGTAAGCTTGAATGCTGTAGCTACTGCGATCGCAAATATTACGTATTTATTTATCTTTACATACTTTGGTTTTTTCTCGTCGTTCTACTTAACTTCCAAACAGCAAAACTCCATCGCAGCTATTTTCGCCAACTGCGACAGAGAAAAAGAAATTGAAACACCAAGGTAAAGCACAGGCGAAAAGTTAATGCTTCAATGCTAAAAATGAAGCAAAATATGAGGAAATAACCTAATGTTTTTGCCTATCCTCTCCCTTGGTGCTTCCTACTGTGCTAGACAAGTTCAATATATAGTTTTTAATTTTTGGGAACAGTATTCTATCGATCAATTTTCCGGTATTGCAATCAACGACAATTTCCCCAACTCAAATCATCGGAGATTGCTGATTAATTTCACTACAAAATCCCAGGCAAAAGATTCTGATTACCGACAAAATTTGTGGGTGGGAATTGGTTTTAAACAAGGGACTTCGGCGCAGTTGATGGTGATAGCCATTGAACAAGTATTTCAAAAATATTTACTCGATGAAAGTGCGATCGCCGGAATTGCTACCATTGATACAAAAGCATCAGATACAGCATTAATAGAAATTTGCCATCAACGCCATTGGCTTTTGCAAATGTTTTCCGCAGCAAAGTTATCTACTGTCATAGTCCCCAACCCATCTGCAATCATTACCACAGCCACGGGAACACCCAGTGTTGCAGAAGCGGCGGCGATTTTGGCGGCTGACAATGGCAAACTTGGTGCTAAATTATTGGTTCCAAAAAATATTTTCCGCTTATCAGAACTACCTGGGGTAGTAACTGTAGCGGTGGCGCAAGAAATTTAAGCGTGATTCAGGGAGTTGTAATAGGGAGACAAGGGAGACAAGGGGGACAAGGGAGATGGAAGTCTTGCGAATAAGCTGAACTATATTACGAAATTTAAGTCGTCTGGAAACTCTCGCCAATGAATAATGAAAGCGCCAACTTATACCAATTTAAGAAAAGAATGCGACAGATATAAATCAGGAAAGTCTTACTGGAGCTAGATTTCTTAATTGCGTTAGCGAGGAACGAGCGTCGCGTCATTGCGAATTGCGAATTGTCATTATTTATTCAACAGCTCTGAGAAAATAATTAATCACGCTCGACACAATTGATAATACAATTGACCCCAGCAATGCGGGTAAAAAGCCTTTAATCTCAAAACCAGTACTGGGAGTAATAGCACTGGCTAACCACAGAGATAAAGCATTAATGACAAATGTAAATAACCCAAAAGTTAGTAAAGTAATAGGAAAGGCTAACAGGCGTAAAACTGGTCTAATAAAAGCATTGACCAAGCCAATAACCAATGCTGCTACCAAAGCCGCAACAAAGTTATTGACAATAAAACCATCGACAATTCTAGAGGTAATCAGTAACGCCACCGCAGTAGCCAGCCAAGTTAACAAAAAGTGTTTCATATCAAACAGGTACTACTTCCATCACATAAATTGAGTAGAGATGCCATATACCATCCCTACTGAAAACTGACATAACTACGTATTATTAGCCTATCGTTGCCCAGGCGATCGCCGCAAGAGAATGTCCCAGGTAGCGCCACCAGCTACACCATCTTCTTCTAACCCATAACGCCTTTGCAACGCTTTCACTGCGGTTTCGGTGGTGCGTCCAAAATCACCATCGACATTACCACTATTCAAAAAACCAAACCTTTGTAATTGTTTTTGCAACGTGATGACATCTTGACCACTCATCCCTAGACGTAAAATGGGATATCCTTCCGCAGTGTATTGAATTCCCGGAACTTGGCGAAAAGTAAGAGTTGGTGCTGCTGGCTTTGTCGGAGTTCTGCGTTGCGTTGTGGGAGTTCTGCGGTTAACTGGTTTAGGTTCTGGTGCGAGTGTTGGTACTTGGGTGGTTCTAGTTCTAGGAGTAGCAGGTCTTGGTTCTGGTTTCGCTACAGCAGCGTTGGTAGTGCTTGGTCGAGTTGCGGACAAAGATGCAGCCGTGTTGGTAGATGCTGGTTCTTTAGGAAACAGTTTTTGCCAAGTAGCCGCATCAACTACCCCATCAGGATTTAAACCAACGGCTTGCTTGAAGCGAGAAACTGCATTTGCCGTATTTTCGTTATAAACTCCATCAACATTGCCTGAGTAAAAGCCTAAAAGCTTGAGTGCGGCTTGCAACTCCGAAACACGTTCCCCTTGAGAGCCAATTTTCAGCGTCGGACGAGAAATTGCAGCATTTGGGACAGCTTGAGCGATTTCCAAAGGTGCAGCCAATGAAACTATAGACGAAGAAGCAACAAATAAAGGCGGAGAAAATAACAGCAGTAACCAATACAACTGATTAGCACTCAAGCAGCGCAAGCCTGACCGTAACTCTAAGTACTTCAAGAAACATGCTGTTAGGCTGCCTTTCATGGAATTTACCCCCAGAATCTTCTGTTGCTAATATTACCAGCCACTGGAGTCCAGAAAAAAGCTAGTACAGCACAATATGGTGGGTTGTGGTGCGATCGCCCCAAATCCAGTAATAATTACAATGTCCTAGATGAGTAAGTGCGATCGCGCCAAATCTAGCAATAATTACAATGACCTAGATAAGCAAGTGCGATCGCCCCAAATCCAGCAATAATTACAATGCCCTCAAAGTAAGCAAATTCCACCCTGAATTTCTTGCTAACACTAGTCACACTCAGATAAATCAATGGTTGTGAGAGCCAGTGTTGTGCATCTCTATTGCGAAGTATTGGCTAGAACATATTTTCTAAGCACACTGTAGAATTAAGTCACGATTTCTGCCATATCCGCTTAACTTCTACATAATCATTGCCAATCACGACATTATATATGTCTGGATTTGTCAAACGCTGCCACTCAGCAAAACCTATCTGCTGGTGGAAATGTTTTAATAGCAGAGTCATTAAATTACCATGCGTGACAATAATCGTAGTCTTAGTATTGTGCAACAAAATTTCATTTACTACTGCAACTCCCCGTTGCATTGCGGCACGACTTGATTCACCACCTACTAAACATAAATCGAGATCGTCGAAAGTCTTGAGCAGATGGTCACGCCAATCGGGAAGCACGGCTGTACTCAATACTCTTTCTCTGAGTCGATCATCAAGCTCAATAGTAATGCCAAGCCTGTCAGCAAGAGGTGTGATGGATTGATACGCTCTAACAAAAGGACTAGAGACAATACGTTCAACATGAACTCTCGAAAAAAAATCTGCAAGTAAATTGGCTTGTATTATACCCTCTTGCGTGAGTGGTGCTTCAGGTTCTTGTCCTGATGCTTGACAGTGCCTAACTAAATAGAAAATTTTGTTTGACAATGCTATTTATTGTCCAATAACAGATTTAAGTTTAATTTCTCATATTCATGAATAACATACAAGCTTGGATAGTTAAAAACTAATGTCGCGCAAGGAAGTTGCGCGACATTGGCGGATGAAAGCTTGACCATTAAAGCATTTGAGTAAATAAAACGATTTTTTCTGGAATTAATTTTCTTACTTGCGCCCTATTTGATTATGACTTTCGTATGAAAGTGAAAAATCAAGGGTTTGGGCAAGGGTGAAGGGGTGTATGTATCTAAAGTCATTACACCGTTCTGCTGACGCTCATAGCGAAGCCCTACACCCCTTCACCTGGGCTCTACAGAAAATCTTTGTGCGTAAGTCCTAATTAGGCTAAGGACATAACACTAAAACTACTTGTGTTGTGCATAAATGGAAAGTCAAAATGATCATGACAAGAAGTGACAAATGACCATCGAATTATTATTAAGCCTGCTTTACTTCTTCATACCAAATGCCAACTTTTTCAAAAGCAGCGTAAGCCAGCTTGAGAAAATGTACGACTCGCTGTTTGCTCAAAATACCAAATTCTTTGTATTCTCTTGCTTCAGAGAAAGTCATGCGAGTTTGGTCAATGATGTTTCTTTCTTTGTATGCCAATTTCGGAAAGTCCACAACCTGAACGTTATGCTTCTGTACTAACTGTTGCATGTTCGGGTCAGAATCAACGTGTTCCCAGTCGTCACACAGTCCGCAATTTCTCACAAGGACATGGGGGACTTTATCACCATAGCTATTGATTGACTGAACAAATAAATTGAGGCTGTCATAGCCGCCTGTAGTGACAAACCACTTACAAAAACTAACTCCTTCGGCGCTTCCGAGTTCGAGTAACTGGTTTTTATCAATCCAGTTTTTGACGGCGCGATGGCTTTGGGCGGCGAGATTGACAATTACAGGCTTAGACATTGCCATTTCAAAGATTCTATCAGCTTTGTCGGCTTGGCGTTCATCTTCGGTAAAAACGGCATACTGACACATACCTTTATAAACGCCAGCTACGTCAGGATTTGATCTATCCGTCTCTATGGGGACAAAGGGAATTTTCTTATCTAAGCAATATTGAATCATTGTCCGGGTGACTAGCGACTTTCCTACCCCACCTTTTTCACCATCTATTAAATGAATTGTTGGCATAATAGCTACCCCTAATACTGTTTGAAGTTATTTAAAATATCTGCTTGTGTTTTGGAAGCTTTTGGTGGCTTCTGCTGCAACTTTTATACCATCTGTTGAGAAATACTGCTGATTTTTCGTTAAATTAACGCGATGTGTGACTTATTCTTGAAACCCCTCTCCAAACCTCTCACGCCAGTCGCTACAACGGAGGAAACCTCCGCAACGCGCTGGCTCCCCGAAG
Organism: Nostoc sp. FACHB-190; assembly: GCF_014696905.1. Taxonomy (NCBI): domain Bacteria; kingdom Bacillati; phylum Cyanobacteriota; class Cyanophyceae; order Nostocales; family Nostocaceae; genus Nostoc; species Nostoc sp. FACHB-190. The sequence continues at coordinate 57,357 of NZ_JACJQW010000026.1, read as the reverse complement.
CGGAGAGAGGCTTTGAATCTTACCCCCCTTCCCTTGTAGGGAAGGGGTTGGGGGTTAGGTTTGAGAGAAAGTTGCACATCACGTTAAATTAACGTTTATCTATAGAGTTTTTTGAGACTTTGTGCCTGTCATGTTACCGATCAGGGTCAAAATTTAAATAATCCTATCATCAAAGACTGACAAGGGTTCGATACAAACTTTTACATTTGCTGGGGGGAATAAGAGGCAAAAAAATACCAGACTCTACTTTTAGAGTTTTGCGAGTAGCACTTTAATATTTTCGGTGTTATCTTAAAATCCTGGCTTTATGTCAGGCTGTGCGCTTGATTATTTAGCGATCGCACCCACAAACATCATCACTATATCTAGTAATTTTTGCCTAGTAATTGAGCAAAAAAATCTCATCCATAAATCATTGAATCTGTCCTGTATCTACCTAAAAATACAGTCAATTAGTGTATCTATTGTTATAGATTTAATTGCGAAATTGTAATATTAAGCAACCAATTTTGAGCAAGAAGTCTACAATTTGGGTGGTAGCTTCTATAACTAATTTGTGTAAAAATAGGCGGCTACCTCAAGCTGTTTTTTAATGGGGGTCAGGTAATGGCTATCGCCACCATCAATCCCGCCACTGGGGAGACGCTCAAAACTTTTGAGCCACTCAACGATGTAGAAATTGCCGCTAAACTAAATTTGGCAAATCAGGCTTTTGAGCAGTACCGTAAGACGAGTTTCCCACAGCGATCGCTCTGGTTGCAAAAGGCTGCGGAAATTTTAGACCAAGAAAAGGCAGACTTTGGCAAAATTATGACGCTGGAAATGGGTAAACCATACAAAGCAGCGATCGCAGAAGTTGAAAAATGTGCCAGTGTTTGTCGCTATTATGCGGAAAATGCTGCTGATTTTTTGGCGGATGTGACTGTGAAAACAGATGCTAGTCATAGCTTTGTCCGCTATCAGCCCTTGGGGGTAATTTTGGCAGTGATGCCGTGGAATTTTCCCTTTTGGCAAGTGTTTCGCTTTGCTGCACCTGCACTGATGGCAGGTAATGTTGGTTTATTAAAACATGCGTCGAATGTACCGCAATCAGCTTTAGCAATTGCCGATATTTTCCAACGGGCTGGTTTTCCCGGAGGTGTATTTCAAACTTTATTAATTGGTGCGGCAAAAGTAGCTGATTTAATTGCTGATGACCGAGTAAAAGCTGCTACCTTAACTGGAAGTGAACCTGCGGGTGCGTCTTTAGCCGCCAACGCCGGCAAACACATTAAAAAAACTGTTTTGGAATTGGGGGGAAGTGACCCGTTTATTGTTTTAGCCAGTGCGGATATAGCAGCCGCAGCAGCGACAGCCACCGCCGCCCGGATGTTAAATAATGGGCAATCTTGTATTGCTGCGAAACGCTTTATTGTGGAAGAAGCGATCGCTGATCAATTCGAGAAGTTATTGTTAGATAAATTTCTGGCTTTAAAAGTCGGCGATCCTATGCAACCAGACACCGATTTAGGGCCACTCGCCACACCAGATATCCTCCAAGAGTTAGATCAGCAAGTACAAGTTGCCAAACAAAGCGGCGGTAAAGTCTTGACTGGTGGGCATCCTATATCAAACCTTCCTGGTAACTTTTATCCACCAACAATCATCTCAGATATTCCTCTTGACGCGCCAATTGCCCAGGAAGAATTTTTTGGCCCAGTCGCCTTGTTATTTCGAGTGCCAAATATTGATGCAGCGATTAAACTGGCAAATGCTACACCCTTTGGTTTGGGTGCAAGTGCTTGGACAAACAACGACGAAGAACGTTCACGCTTAATTGCCGAAATTGAAGCTGGCGCAGTCTTTATCAATGGTTTAGTTAAATCTGACCCCCGCTTACCTTTTGGCGGTCTCAAACGTTCTGGCTATGGCCGAGAATTAAGCATTCAAGGCATACAAGAGTTTGTCAATGTTAAAACTGTTTGGGTGAAGTGATTAGTGAGTAGGGAGTAGGGAATAGGAAGGCAAAAATCAAAAGGCAAAAGTTAAAAGAAACCTAGTTTTTTACTTTTTACTTGATGTATCACTACTCCCCACTCCCCACTCTCCATTCCCTACTTTGTGCATCTTATGAGGAACTTAAAATGAATACAGCAGAACTATTAGTAAAGTGTTTAGAAAATGAAGGTGTAGAGTATGTTTTTGGACTGCCGGGTGAGGAAAATTTACACGTTTTAGAAGCAATCAAACACTCTACCATTAAATTTATTACGACTCGTCATGAACAAGGTGCGGCTTTTATGGCCGATGTTTATGGACGGTTAACTGGTAAAGCTGGGGTTTGTCTTTCTACCCTTGGCCCTGGGGCAACAAATTTGATGACTGGTGTGGCTGATGCTAACCTGGATGGTGCGCCTTTAGTAGCAATTACTGGGCAAGTGGGAACCGATAGAATGCACATTGAATCTCACCAATATTTAGATTTAGTGGCGATGTTTGCCCCGGTAACTAAGTGGAATAAACAGATTGTGCGACCGAGTATTACACCAGAAGTAGTCCGCAAAGCCTTCAAGCGATCGCAAACCGAAAAACCCGGTGCAGTGCATATCGATTTACCAGAAAATATCGCCGCTATGTCTGTGGAAGGGAAACCTTTACAGCGCGATAAAACTGAAAAAACCTACGCATCTTTCGCCAGCATCCGCGCCGCCGCCGCGATGATTTCTCAAGCCGTCAATCCCTTAATTTTAGTTGGTAATGGTGCAATTCGTGGTCAAGCTAGTGATGCGGTAACACAATTTGCAACACAAATGAATATCCCTGTTGCTAATACATTTATGGGTAAAGGTGTAATTCCTTATACTCATCCTTTGGCATTATGGTCTGTCGGATTACAGCAAAGAGACTTTATTACCTGCGGTTTTGATAATACAGATTTAGTAATTGCGATCGGCTATGATTTAATTGAATTTTCGCCGAAAAAATGGAATCCTGAAGGGAATATTCCCATCGTACATATTAGTACATCTGCGGCAGAAATTGATAGTAGTTATGTTTGTAATGTGGAAGTTATTGGTGATATTTCCGATTCTTTGTTTGAAATCTTAAAAGTCGCCGACCGCCAAGGTAAACCAAATCCTTATGCGATTAGTTTACGCAGTGAAATTCGCGCTGATTATGAACAATATGCTAATGATGAAGGTTATCCAATTAAACCGCAAAAATTAATTTACGACTTGCGGCAAGTCATGGGGCCAGATGATATTGTAATTTCCGACGTTGGCGCACATAAAATGTGGATGGCGCGTCATTATCATTGCCATAGTCCCAATACTTGCATTATTTCTAACGGCTTTGCCGCAATGGGGATTGCGATTCCTGGTGCTTTAGCCGCTAAACTGGTGTATCCCAAGCGCAAAATTGTGGCTGTAACGGGTGACGGTGGCTTTATGATGAATTCCCAAGAATTAGAAACAGCGTTGCGCGTCGGTACTCCCTTTGTCACCTTAATCTTTAATGATGGTGGTTATGGCTTAATTGAATGGAAGCAAGAAAACCACTTTGGTAAAGGTAATTCATCTTTCGTCCATTTTGGTAATCCCGATTTTGTCAAATTAGCCGAAAGTATGGGTTTAAAAGGCTATCGCGTGGAATCTAGTCTCGATTTAATCCCGATCCTTAAAGAAGCCTTAGCGCAGGATGTACCCGCAGTTATTGATTGTCCTGTAGATTACAGAGAAAATCGCCGTTTTACTCAAAAAGCCGGTGAATTGAGTTGTGAACTGTAGTTCTGAGGACTGACACATAAAGGTTGTCTATTGAGAATGGGTGTAAGGTTTTTCCCTCCTAAACCTGCACCCTGATACAGCACTTTTGAAGTAAGTGAGGTACACCATTTACTTTTTTCAATCAGTTGCTGTACCTCATAAACAAGGCTCAAGTATTACTACTTGAGCCTTGATAAAATTATGTAACCGAGGTGTCGGTATTTTTCAAAAAATAGCAGTAGTCAAGTTGGTAATTAGACAGCAAAAGGCTGATAATTCTGCCCTCTGTTACCTGTTACCACTTAATAGCGGTTACGGTAGCCGCCGCCACCACCGCGATTACCACCACCACCAAAGGAACCACGGTCTTCTTTAGGTCTAGCTTTATTAACTTTGAGGTCACGACCCATCCATTCAGCACCATCAAGTGCTTCAATAGCGGCTGTTTCTTCAGCATCGCTACCCATCTCTACAAAGGCAAAACCACGTAGACGACCTGTTTCACGGTCGGTAGGGATTTGAATCCGCTTTACAGAACCATATTCTGCAAAAACACTATTCAAAGCATCTTGTGTAACTTCATAAGAGAGGTTACCTACGTAAATTGACATAATTTAAATCCGAAATCGCAAGTTTGCAGAGATATTAGATTTCGGGGAGAAGTCTGTAAATACCAAAAGGAAAAGCCCATCAATACTAAAAACAAACGCTATCGCCGAATTAATTCTCACACCTCATCATGACACAAGATGTAAGTTTTAGGCAAGAAAAGAGAAAAATTGTCATAAAAAGAAATGTAACGACTTGTAAAATCTGCTGGATTCTCCATTTAACGGGAGAGTTTAGGATGAATGTAACGAGTAGGACACAAATAGTTCCTTTGAATAACAAAGAGGAACAGCTATGTTAACTAAACCAACAATTTATGGGCTAGTAGGTATACTCGCAGGTAGTGCGATTACTGCTTTATCCTTTACCTACGCTACCAGAGCCGCACAACAGCGTCTACAATCGCCTCCTTGTGCGACAAGTAGCACTATGCCACACAAAATGGCAGGAACACAGCAAGCAGATCAGAACTTCATCGAAATGATGATTCCCCACCATCAAGGCGCAGTCGAGATGGCGGATATAGCGTTGCAAAAATCTCAACGGCCAGAAATTAAACAGCTGGCTACGGCAATTAAAGCTGACCAGACCAAAGAAATTGACCAAATGAAAGCTTGGTACAAACAATGGTATGGCGCGGAAGTTCCTGCGACTCCAAGCACCGAGATGGGAAGTCATCATAGTGCAGGTCACAAAATGCCGGAAATGTCCATGCACTCAGGAATGATGGGTATGGGGATGAATTTAGAGACATTAAAAAATGCCTCTGATTTTGACAAGGAATTTATTCGTCAGATGATTCCTCACCATGAATCAGCAGTGATGATGGCCAAGATGGTAGCCAATAATGCTACACATCCTGAAATTAGGAAGTTAGCTGAAGCAATCATTAAGTCTCAAACTGCTGAAATTCAACAGATGCAGCAATGGTATCAAGCTTGGTCTAAGTAGTTTTATCATTCAAAATTCTAAATCTATGACACTGACACTTACCGTTCCCAACATGGCTTGTTCTGTTTGTGCTAACAATATCACCAATGCTGTGAAAACAGTTGATGCTGATGCGATCGTACAAGCTGATCCCGCAACTAAGCTTGTTAATGTGGAAACTCAAGCTTCTGAGGAAAAAATCAAAGATGCTTTAGCTAATGCTGGCTATCCCCCAGCTTAAGTATTACCTGGATTTACCTGTGTTGAGGCTGGGTGTAAGGGTTTTGAACACCTACACCCTTACACCCCTTACACCCCTGTCACCTGTCACCTATCACCCGCTATTTCATCATACTTAGCGCGGACTGCCTGAATATCTTGCCACATCAACCATTTTGGGCTGCCTTTTTCTTTCGATGGGTTACGCAACAAGTAGGAAGGGTGAAAAATTGGCATACATAAACGGCCTTCCCACTCTATCCACTGACCGCGAATTTTGGTGATTCCTTGCTTTTCGCCTGTTAATCCTTTGACGGCTGTTGCACCTGTTAACAAAATAATTTTGGGGTCAATTAAGCGAATTTGTTCTAATAAATATGGGATGCAAGCTGCCATTTCATTAGGAGTAGGAACCCGATTAGCAGGAGGGCGACAATTATGTACAACCCCTGCTGGTGTGACAAAATTGGCTGTATCTTCAACATCAATACAGTAGACTAACTCAGAATTAGATTTTGGTGGTACTGGTTTTTTAGTAACTGGTTTCCAATCAGTGACTACTGCTTCTTCTTGGTAAACTTTTAAGTTAAATGGAATTTTGTGCAGTTCCTCTGGTAATTTATACCGCATCGATACAGGAATATATTCGGCAATGCTCTCTAAAAATCGAATGCCCTCACCATATCTAAAAAATATTCTCCAAGTTGACTGAAAAACTGCATAAGTTTTGTAACCTTTGCTGTCAAAATACTGAACAACTTTTTCTGCTGTTTCTGGTTTGATATCTCCTAAAGCAATTTCTACATCAATGCTTTGTCTAATTTTTCCATCTTTAGTCTTTCTTCGCCAATAGCCATCATCCATGTACCAAATAGCTAGACCAAAATTGTCTAGTTTTTCTAAGGCTGCAATCGGAAAGTCTTTTTTACCTTGGGGATACCATTCTTCACGTAGTTGATGCAAATAGTATGTTTTTGCCAGTCCCATGCTTAATGATTGATAGGTATTGCCATTTTGGGACTTAGCTAGATATTCTCTCATCTGGGGTTTAAAGCCAGTTAATACTCTTGCTTTTAGCTTTAAATACGCAGCTTGTTGAATACTGTGATTTTCAATAAATTGACCATTGGAGCTAATACAAGCATCACCCAACAACGAACCTAATAATATCTGTAGTCCTCTATTTCCAGGAGCAGGTGTCCCAGTTGCTACTAAATCATCGTCTTGTAATTCTGCAACAGTAATCCAGCCTCTACGGGTCATAACTGGATGATCTTCTGTGGCAACATAGCCAACTTCACCGTTATTACTACCTTTGCCACCTCTAAAGGATACTTTGTAAAGTTGTCTGCCTGCTAGTTGTGATCTGTACCAACCAGTTACTTTTTTCCAAACTAGTTGTCCATGTTCAGTAACACTCGCTACTTCACCTGACCACTGGTTTTTTACAATCCAATTAAGTCGTTTAGAACCTGCTTTGGTGATGACTCTAGTGTAACCATCAAGGCATTTATTGATGTTACCAATGTAGACATCTTGCTCAGTAGTCAAATTCACCGATGCTAATATTTTTTCTAGTAGCTGACCAGACCGACCAACAAATGGTAAGCCGGTTTCGTCTTCGCTTTGGCCTGGTGCTTCGCCCACAATCATGATTGGTGCTTTGAGATTACCTCGCCCTACGACAGCATTGGTGCGTGTTTGTCCTAATTCGCAACGTTGACACTGGTTGCAGTGCTGTGCCAATTCGGTCATGTTGTTGTAGGTTCCCGTCGGAATGGGAATTTTGCCATCTGTAGGAATCTGGTCTTTTTGATTGATGTTAGATTCTCCAAAGAGACTCAGTTGAATGTCGCTGCTCATGAAACTACGGTTGTTGGTTTAAGCACCTAGATTGTGTTGATTGCGGAATACTGAAATTGGCGTGAGTTCCATTGTAGCAGCGAACTTAAGACAAAAAACTATTGCCTATTGCTGATATTGCATAGCTTTGGCGTAATCACCCAAGGCATAGCAAGCAACTTTGAGGCTGGCAAGGGCTTGTTCTTCAATACGGCGGTCTTTGATACTTCTCGCTAAGAGTAAGCGTTGTTCATAATATTGGATGGCTTGGTTATAATCTCCCAACGCTTCACAAGTTACGCCTAAACTGCCTAGAGATTGTTCTTCACTGCGTTTGTCTTTTAATTCTCTGGCTAGTTGGAGACGTTCTTGATAATAAGTCATGGCTTTGCCATATTCATTGGTAGCATAACAAGCATTGCCTAAATTTTTGAGTACTTGAATAGCACTGCGGGGGTTGTTGAGAATGCGTGCGACTTTGACACATTGTTCGTAATAGGCGATCGCTTTGGGATAATTGTCCAAAGCATACCAAGCATTACCCAAATTTTTCAGGACTTGTTCTATACCCCAGTTATCTTGAAGTTCCTGCACCAATTTTAAGCTTTGCTCTTGATACTCGATCGCCCGTGTTAAGTTACCTGCTGCTTTGTAAACCAATCCTAAATTATTTAAGGCGGCAACTTGACTGCGCTTGTCTTGCAAGCTGCGGGTAATTTTCAAGCATTCATCTAAATATTTAATTGCTTTCTCATGCTCATTTAAGTGACGATAAGCGTTACCTAAATGGGAAAATGCCTGCATTTGTATTGATGGGTCTGGTGTCTCTTTTTTTAAAGTCAGACATTGCTTGGCATAAGTAATAGTACTTTTATAATCTCCCGAAGCGTAGGTAACTACTGCTAAAAAGCATAGCGCCTGTTCTTGTTGGGGGATATCTCCAATCACCTCAAATAACGCCAAGGATTGTTGCAAGGACTTCAAAGCCGCGATGAGTTCTCCCGCTTGTTGCTGTTGTATACCTTGACGCAATAGTTCTGCTGCTTCCCATAACTGAGTATTGCTGTTTTCCGCCAACATTGCATCAGCAGCATTTTGGTCAAATTCATGGGTAATGGTATTGCGCTTGATTGGCGTAAGGCGGGTTGTAGGCGCTGGCGTAGGAGAGGTACTGTTCAAGTTGTTTTTCCATTGACCGTCAGACATTGACCAATTCCCGTTAAATCAACTAGTAGATCAAGTGTTCCCAAAATCAATGCTGATCTCTCATAGACAGGAGTTACGCACCAAAATTGTGTATGGGGAGTGTGGGGAGTGTGGGGGGTGTGGGGAGTGTGGGGAGTGTGGGAGGTGTGGGAGGTGTGGGAGGTGTGGGGAGTGTGGGGGGTGTGGGGAGTGTGGGGGGTGTGGGAGGTGTGGGGGGTGTGACTTGATTTTTTCGTTTTTTTGCGTAAGTCCTAATAGAAAACTATTACTGTAGTTATTGTTGGTTGAATAACAGGGTTGATGATGGAAAGAGTTTTGGAACCAGAAGTCATGGATACTTGGGAAGAAGCCATTGACTATGATGCGATGGATTTTACTGAGGTTAACACAGCTTTTGCCAAGGAAGCGATCGCTCTGGGTACAACAGCACCATGCTTAGTACTCGATGCGGGGACTGGCCCCGGTCGTATCCCGGTTCTCATTGCACAAATGTGTCCCCAATGGGGGTTGATTGCGATTGATTTAGCTCAGAATATGCTCAAAATTGCCACGCAGCATGTTCAACAAGCTGGCTTACAACAGCAAATTGCTTTGGAATTGGTGGATGCGAAACAGTTACCCTACGCAGATGCAATGTTTGATTTGGTGATTTCTAATAGCTTGGTTCACCATTTACCTGATCCTCTGCCGTTTTTCCAAGAAATCCAGCGTGTTAGTAAACCGAACGGTGGCTTGCTGATTCGTGATTTATTACGTCCAGCCGATGCAGAGACCATGAATGCTTTAGTATCCAGCATTGGCCATGACTATGATCCCCTTCAGCAAAAGTTATTTCGAGATTCTCTCCACGCTGCACTTACACTAGATGAGGTGAATCAGTTGGTGACTAGTGTCGGGTTAGCTGGAGTGAAGGTTTATCAATCAAGCGATCGCCATTGGACTATTGCACGTCATTGTAATTTATCTGTTTAAATTAAGTCAGCAACGCTTTAATTTCTACTACCCAAATTTAGCGATTCATTGGGATTTTTGTATTCCACACTTGTTCAAATTCTGCTTTAGTAATCCCAAATTCTCGAATATCTTCTTCTTGAATTGGTTTATCACATAACATTCCGTAATTGTCAGCAAAGTGGCTACTATCATAAAATAAGACATTGCCATTTTCGTAAACTTCTATTTGTCTGATCGGATATAGATCATCACCAATTTCGAGAAAGTAAGTACTAGTACCCCAAGCATCATATTCTCCTCCTAGGGTTTCATCCCAAAACCATTTACAATATTGTTTGACTTTAGTTTTTGATAAAAGCATATTTTTGCCTCCTTATATTGCCTCCTTTCAAACTCTGTTCTTTTTTACTTAAAGTTACAAAAACTAGTTTTTTGTAACTTTAAGTAAACATCTATTAATAAATTCACATTGATGACTGAAATGACTATCTATACAGCAATCATAAATGATTTATAAACATCTTTTTCTTATTTTCCTTGTCTCCCTTGTCTTTGTTGTTCAGATATCAACTAGGACTGCTATACAAGATTGAAAATTAACACTGACCAGTTTATTTTATCGTAGCATTTCCCGATTTAGTGCCATCTTCTGCGCGTATAATATCGCGCACTTCCATTAAAATTATCCCTAACATATTTTTGCCACTGCCGTCAGCGCCACAACCCCAATAATAATCAATGGGAGAATTTTCTACTATTTCGTCATTACCTGTACTGAGTAAAATTTCTCTAATATCTGTATGGGTTGTAAACTTGCATAGTACTGCTTTTTTCATAATACTATCTTTGACTTGCTCCCAATCTTGACGCAAAGGACGGCTTCTTTCTCTACCCATTTTTGCGGCTTCTTTTGGAGTTTTTACCAAGCGAATTTGTTCTAAATGAAATGTTCCAACAAACTTTTGTGCTTGAAAATAATGTTCGCTTGTATACCAGTATAAATCATCCAACACAAATCCGTGATCAGAAAAGTTGGAGAAGCAACCATATTGTTCGCGGGTGCTATAAAAATAGATAGTCATCGAATTACTTGTGAAAAATCAGCTATTAGAGATTATTCATAGCATTTTCTTGGCAAATCGACAAAATTAACTCTGAAAGTAACTAAGCTTTGCACTTCAACGATGAAATTACATTTCATTAATAAAACAAAGAAATTATAGGACTCATATAGGAATCCGATTTGATTTCTGAATTTATTTGTGTAGGTAGGGAATAGGGAGTCGGGAGTCGGGAGTAGAAAAGAATCAGTACACCCAGGTCATTGCAATCTCATGATTTCAATCACTTTCACCATAAAATATTGAAACTGTTGTTATACCAAATTAAAAAATGATTGCGACAGATGGATGGCTCAAAGGCTTACCGATCAACCCTTACCCAATCCAAAATCTAAAATCCAAAATGGTATTAGATGTGTAGCCGCGACTGAAGTCGCTGGCTACAAGCTATATATAAATTTCTTAATTAATTTTAAACTTTATACTTTTCTCCTAATCTGCGATCGCCCAGCGCACATAAGGACGAGAAGCAGCTACAGTTTTGTAAGTAATTAGCTGTCCTGGTGCGTTGATGTTTCGCAAATCGACGCGAAAATATGCCTTTTTATTTTTAAACCGCACATTATAAAAAGGATATTCCTGACTTTGGGTTTGACCAATACAGTTAGCATAATTACTGCGTAAAGGTGAAACAAACTCAACAAACAGCTTATTATTAGATGCGACTAATTGAGTTGTATCGGCAAAATCTCTAGTCTCGGCAATTACAGTATGTTCTGCACCACCTTCATAAGGTAAGATTAACCACCACAAACCAACTGTCTGCGGGCAAGTTCCGCTTGTGCGTTGCACTTTTAATTGTACATTGGGTTCAGCTAGTGGACTCTGTGAAGGTTGTGCTTGCGCTGTAGAGGCGATCGCACCTGCGGTAATTAAAGGGCATAAAATCCCAGCAAAAATTGTCAATTTTGCCAACTTATTCATAACTCAAAATGTTCATTGTACTAACTATTCTTCATAAATTGACTCGGTAAATGTCGCAAAAGTGCCTAATTAATTTGATTTATCGCTAAGGTGTTTTCAGTTACAGTTACATCCTCAAAAACAACGCCACAATATGGTTAATTACGAATTACAAATTACGCATTCATACTACTTGCTGTCTCATGAAACCTCGAATCATTGTTTGTGGCTTAGGGCGTACAGGATATAAAATCTTTCGTCTGCTGAGACAGCAGGGCGCATTAGTTGTTGGTATTCATCACAAACCAATTGCCGGGGAATGTTCTCCAGATATTATTATTGGTAATTTACATGCGGCGGCGACTTTGACGGCGGCCGGGATTCAGCAAGCACATACGTTGGTCATTACAGCTTCGGAAGATACTTTAAATTTATCAATTATGATGCAAGCGCGAGTGTTAAATCCGCGCATTCGCATTATTAACCGCTTTTATAATACAAACTTAGGTGAAAGGCTAGATCAAACTCTCCCAGAACATTTAAGTATGAGTGTTGTGGGATTAGCTGCACCATTATTTACCTTTGCGGCTTTAGGAAATCAAGCTATAGGGCAAATCAAATTATTTGACCAAACTTGGCCTGTTCAAGAAGAATATATTGATGAAAATCATCCTTGGTTGGGGCGGAATTTAAGTGATTTGTGGGAAGAACCCGCGAGAATGCCAATTTATTATCTGCCGTTACAAGGGGAGATGAATTTAATTGATGGAGTGCTATCTGGACAAGAATTACAAGTAGGCGATCGCTTAATTGTCGCCACTCAACCGCGTATTCGTTCTACCCGCAGATCATTAATTAAAAAAGTCTTGAAAGTTTGTACCAGTTTGCGTCAGTTTCAGCAACATGGACAATCAATAGTCGTGGGTGCGTTAGTCTTAATAGCAATTATAGCGATCGCCACACTCACATATATGTCTACAGAACTGAGTTTATCTGTAGTCGATGCCCTTTATTTTTCTGTGGGGATGATTACTGGTGCAGGGGGTAATGATAAAATTGTTGAAAACGCCCCCAACAGCATCAAATTATTCACCATTGTGATTATGCTAATTGGTGCAGTGGTGATTGGTACTTGGTATGCGATGCTAACTGATTTTGTGTTAGGTAATCGCTTTAAGCAATTTTGGGACGCAGCGAGAATTCCCCAACGCCATCATTATATTGTCTGCGGTTTAAGTGGCATTGGTAGCAAAATTGTTCAGCAACTTCATAGCAGTGGTTATGAAGTTATTGTGATTGAAACCGACTCAAATAATAAATATGTCAACTCGGTGCGGGGTTTGGGGATTCCGGTAATTCAAGGTGATGCAAGTTTCCGCACGATTTTGCAAACCAGTAATGTAACTGCGGCGGCGGCGGTATTAGCTGTTACTCACAACGATGCAACTAACCTAGAAATTGCCCTTAAAACTAAAGGTTTAGCACCTAAAATTCCTGTAATTGTTCATTATGCTGACCCCGACTTTGCTAGGATGGCACAACAAGTATTTAATTTTGAAGCCGTCCTCAGTCCCGCAGAACTAGCCGCGCCAGCCTTCGCCGCCGCCGCTTTAGGTGGACGCATCCTCGGTAATGGTATCACCGCCAATAAACTATGGGTAGCCTTTGCCACACTCATTACAGCATCACATCCCTTTTGCGGTCAATTGGTGAAAGAAATCGCCATATCTGCTGACTTTGTACCGTTATATGTGGAAAGTAACAGTCAACGTGTCCAAGGTTGGCAATTACTCACAACACAATTAGACGAGGGCGATATTCTATATTTAACAATGCCAGCAAATCGTTTATATCAACTGTGGCGGGATGAGAAAGTATCGCAGACAAGTTAGGAAAAGAAAGGGTGTGGGGGTGTCAGGGTGTGAGGGGGTAGGAGTTGAAGAAATGCGATCGCTCACATTATGATTGTGATGATTGAAAGATGAAATGCGATCGCTCTCATTATGGTTGTGATGATTGAAAGATGAAATGCGATCGCTCTCATTATAATTGTGATGGTTGAAAGATGAATTGCGATCGCTCTCATTATGATTGTGATGGTTAACAATATAGCGGTTCTTACTTGCTTGTAATACAGTCGGAACCCCACCCCGCATTTGCTAACGCAAACGCTCCCCTCCCCGCACGCGGGGAGGGGTTGGGGGTGGGGTTTAAATGTATCTCATCCAACCGAGAACCGCTATATAGTAATTCTTCGTTGACACAGTACATTTTTGACCTCTCTCCTAGGAGGAAGGAGGCTTTGAGTCTTACTCCCCTTCCCTCGTAGGGAAGGTGCTGGGGATTAGGTTTGTATCAAACTCAACTCTAAACGGATATGTTGCGATCGCTGACATTAAACGCTATGGATAAACCAAGAGTCTTTGCCGATTTTCATAATGCTGATTCTCAAGGTCGCTTGCGACTTAATTGTACTGGTACTATTGAAGATTTAGCTCGTTAAAAAATTTGGTTGCGAGATAATTTAAACGCTCCTAATTTTCTTCTTCTAGTAATTGTTCAATATATTTCTGCACTAAAGGCACTTGAAAAGCATTACCTTCTTGAGTCAAAATTTCTTTGCGGGTGAGCCTTCTTACTGTTCCTTTATCTTGTGGTGTGGGAGTTTCATCTTGAATTATTCGCTGAAGTAAATTACGGTCATTTTCTGTTAAATTATTCCAGATTTCCCGAAAATATGAAGTGCCTCGCTCTAGCACAATGGGAATAATTTCTTGTACATCTTGCGCGGTGGCTTTGATTGTCTTTAGTTGGCGGCGATTTGCTCTAATATCTTTGTTTAAAAATTCTACTAACTCATAACACATTAACTGCACAAGATAAGGTTGACAGTGCGTTAGGTGAATAATTAAATCTACAGCATTTGATTCATAAATATTAGAAAAATCTTCGATAGGACAGGTAATTAATTCACGCGCTTCAGACTCTTGCAAATAACTCATTCGCAAAGCGCGAGTATTAATTAAATAATCAGTCCAGTAAGCATCAAGTTCTGATAATTGATGAGAACCACTAAAGAGTAAAAGCCATTGTTTTTGATGTTGTAGCAAATTGCGAATAAAGTTGAGTGGCGCACGGCTATTTGTGGCTGCAACTACCTCACTCAAACGTTCATATTCATCTAAACATAAAAGAAATCGCTTACCAGAATTGCTGCGTTCGATTTCTGCTAACCAAGTTTGCAATGCGGGAAATGGATCTTCAGCTAATTTATCAGCATCTGGATGTGGTAAGAAGATTTTGCGGGGTAAGCGTCGAGCAGCCTCAATAATTTGTTGGGCTAGATTTTCGGCTAATCCTTTAAGTGTTGTAGCTGATAAACCACCTTGTAAATCTACCAGTAAAGGAACAATGTTAGCGCCTATTTTGTAAGGTAGATATTTTAGTGCAGAAGTTTTACCAGTTTTTCGCCCACCGTACAGTAACAAAACTTCTGGCTGGTCGGCAAGTGTTAAAGTTTCAATTTCTCGAAAGATGTCAATTCGCCCTTTAAAGCGATTTTTAGCTGTTGTGGGGTCTAATGAATTACTAGCAATATAAACTTGTGAAATTTCTTGTGATTTTTTTGCTGTTTCTTCTAAAGTGCGTTGTGCTGTTTCTAAAATTGTTAGCCAACGGTTGGTAATGCTGCCAAATTGAGTAGCTAATGCAGCGTTTTTTGCAAAAATTAGAGTGTTTTTTAGTTCCTGCAAAGCATTGATAGGAGGTTTTAATAATTCATATTGTCGATAAGATGTGGTTGCTTCTTGTGATGCTTTTACGCCTTGGCTAATATCTAACAATTGGGGCAGAATTGTACCAATTTCTGGTGGTGGTGGTGACGGAATCCATGTTAATTGAGAGGCAATATCGGCAACATCTCCTAATTTTCGGCATTGGTGGAGACTTTCTACAGTAATTTTAATAATTGCCTGTAGTGCAACTTGTTGTTTATTTGTGAATGTAATTAGATAGTCAATAGTTTCACGAGCAGTATTTGGGTTTTCTTGGTAAGCCTTCATAATCATCGTATCCATGAAAGGCAGAGGTAAAATAATCAATTGATCGAAGCGAGGCGGTAGATATTTTAAATAATTTTTTGGTTTTTGAAAGCGAGACATACAGAAAAGGATGAACATCCACAGCAATTCTGCCAGCCAAAAGTAAATCCGCAACACCCCAAAAAACCACGCCAAGCCTACCGCCAAGCTCCCTGCCAAGCCTATCATTGAGCCTAAGATGCTTGATAGTAGGCTTCCTCCTACTAAACCTATCATTATGCCTCCCACTTCTACTCCTCCTGTTGCCGCGCTTATCTCATAGCTTATTCCCCAACTTCTTGCGATACTTTGCGCCCAACCAATTGACACACATAGCGCCAAGCTCATCCCCAAGCCAATTGCCACGCCTAGCGCCAAGCCTACCGCCATACTTCCCCCCAAGCCTAGTACAACGCTGCTAAACGCCATACTGTACGTCACGCTTAACACCAAGCCCATCCACAGGCCAATCCCCAAGCCCATTGCCAAGCCCCCTAAGCCTGTTGCCAAACCAAGCGCCAAGGCAACAGCTACGCCTGACAAAAACCTAAGTGTCAACAATAAAATCAGAGCAGCAAAAAATAAAGTTACTAATCTATTTCTATTAAAACCACGGTCTAAAACCCTTCCCATTAACCAGCCTGAGCAAAAAATAAAACTTACGAACCATTCAAACGACTTACCACTAAGCAGCATGTAAACTGGTGCTACTAGCAAAACAGAAAACATTGGTGCTAATGCAGTTAACCACCAAACTTGTCCTGCATAACGACGCAAACGGGGATTGGTGCGAAACTCAACGCGTCTGTTAAAGGGGTTATCTATAGGTTTTAGTTCTGGATGGATATCGCGCAGCCAGCGTTCAAAGGTAAAAGGCTTGAAGTAAATCCAATATAAAAGGCGCAGACATTCAGCTACATAATTCCAAAAGCCTGATTTTGGTGAGGTTTGACTCATATCATGTTCTGTAAATAATTTGTCTTACGTCATTGCGAGTGCAACGAAGTGAAACGAAGCAATCGCAAACTCTCGTACTAAAAACTAAACTATGCGATTGCTTCGTCGTTCCTCCTCGCAATGACATTTGTAATTAATTCTGTCTGATTACTTCTCATCGCTACTTAATCCCTAATTGGTCACGCACAAAATCCCAAACTTCATTCCAATTGATAACTCGTGTAAACACCAAAATAACCATTACTAAAATAGTCATTCCTTTAATCCAGCTACTCACATCATCTACAGTTCCGCCCAGAAATTTAACTATGCGCCCTAGACGTATTGGTAAATTCCAAACTAACCAACGCAGTCCACGCCACCATCGGCGCGAACCTAACCGAGACTGTGGTAAGCGCCGAGATTCTTGAACAAAACGAGTTTTCACCCAGTTTTCATCGTGTCCTTGTTGACGTGCTTCACACACCAAGCCTCCTGCTATTTGCAGTAAAAATGGATGACTCCCAGCTAACTGCTGAGTTAAACGCTGTTCATCCAGACTTAAAGCAGATGCAGCATTATTAACTGTACTAGCTGGTAAGCGTAGCAAATCTTTGACTTCATCTTCTTGCAGTTCTCCCAATTTAATCACATGACCTAAGTTGAAAAAAGAAGAAGTTAATTGATGTTTTTTGCTGTAAAAATCTAATTGATGTTGTGAAGCGATTACCAACATCACAGAGTTGTGATTCATCAAAGAACGCAAATTGTTGTAAAAGTCATTATTAAATTCGCTCTGGTTGTCAAATAAAGTTTTGAAATCATCCAAACATAAAACTGGTAATACACCTTGCCTTTTCCATTCTCTGATTGCATTAGAAAAAGCTATACGGTCAAGGGGTCTAATTCTTAAAGGGTCACTTAAAGCTGGGTTGGTCGCCACACTAGGCAAATTGAGTAATTCCTGCGCTACCGCTAAATAAAAATTTTCTTCCCGTTGACAATGTACACTTTGCAAAGAAAGGTAAATTACAACGTAGCGGCTAGGGTTCTGTACTCGCTGTTCCCAAGTCAGAAAAAAGTGATAAAGCAGCGAAGATTTACCAATACGCTTTTCACCGACAATGTTAATACTTGTTGGCTGTGCGCCACCCATCCGAGATGCGATCGCGTGTAATTCATCCTTCCGACCAACAAACAATCTAGAGTCTTCAATCATCCCCGCAGCCACAAACGGGTTAGCAGGCAGCGATCCAGAAGTCATGTAAAATTTTATATTAATTTAATTTATTTCAGTGTAATTGCTTAAAAGCATAGCATTATATTTTGTTCGGTAAAAGACTCATCATCAAAGCCGCAAAATTTGTAAGGAAAGCAACCATTACAAGTGTGATGGTTGAAAGATAAAATGCGATCGCTCACATTATGATTGTGAGGGTTAAAAGATGAATTGCGATTGCTTACATTGCTGTTGTGATAGTTGAAAGATGAAATGCGATCGCTCTCATTGTTATTGTGATGGTAAAAATAAGAATTGCGATCGCTCACACTGCTATTGTGACGGTTGAAAGATGAATTGCGATCGCCTGCAATAAAAAAACCGGGATGAACCCGGTATAGTTTTATATTACGTTTGCAATCGCAGTGTTATAGACACGGTAGCTGTGAGTAATTGAGGAATGCGCCAAGAAACAAGCGATCGCCTGATAATATCAATTACAGACTGTTCCTTAAAAGTAGAAGTCTGCTCATCTAACAACACCTGTCTGACTCGTCCCTTATTTATCTGCAATTCAAACACTAAATCGCCACTGTAAGCTGTATGCAATGGGATAGATTCTAAATACTGAGTCAGCAGTGCAATCATCTGCTCATTCAATCCTGTCACACTCACCACTTCTAGATGCTCGACAGGCGCAATATTCCCTAAAAAAGTTTCTTCATCCTCAAGACTTTCATCAGCAAAATGGTACTGTTCTTCATAACGTGACATTTTTGGCGATGGTACAGGAGAAGACCTCAAAACTCCTGGTGCGCCTGGAGATGCTAGGCTTCGCTTACGTTGCAAAAACTCAGGCGCAGCAGATATTGGTCTTCTTTCCATTGCGGAAGTAGCAGCAGTAACAGCACTCCCAAAAATACCTTGATAACTAATACCTTCAGCCATTTCTACAGGTACTTGCACCGAAACTGAACCCTGACGCGAATCAACTCGCACATCATCACTCACAGCCACAAAAGCTGTATATTGCGACAACAGTTGATAAGTCAAAGCTGTATCCGTCACCGCTTCCACACCCAACTTAGTGTCACCACTCACCATAAGATTCATTAATTCCTTGATGCGGGAACGTCCCCAAAGTTGAGCGATTCCTGAATTACCAATTTCCTCAAAGTTCAAGTCAAAGGTATGCTGATAACGTGTACCACCCGCAACGATTCCCGTAATGTGGAGTTTTCCCCCACGTCCATCTGGCTTTTTAGCAAATAAAACTAACGGCTGTTCTGCAAATAAATCTGGTGGGGTGCAAGGATAAATAATTGGCGCATCACCATCGCCTTCCCATTGCAAATTAATGTTAGTCAAAACTGGATTATTAATTTGACGGTAGAATTTATCGACTACCTCATCCGTTGGTTCATCGTGGCGAATAATGTGAGATATACCCCTTCCTAATTCTGCAATGCGATTGAGTAAAAAGCGATTTACCGAACTACCTGCACCAAAACTATAAAGGCGGTATCCTGGTTGGAGATATCGTTGCACGTCAGAAAGAATTTGGTTTTCATTGCCAATATAACCATCCGTCAACAATACAATACTCCGCAAACGCACCGTATCTGTAACTGGGAAATTCAAAGCACTGAGAATACCCCGTGACATTTCCGTGCCGCCATTAGCAGTCAATCGATTAATATAATTGATGGCGCGTGTGCGATTTTGGGAATTATTAGAGAGGGGAACAGGCGATAGTTGCCGAGTCGTATCAGAGAAATCAATAATACTAAAAGTGTCATCAGGGTTAAGTCCATTAATAAAGCGGCGCATCAACTCTTGACATTGCATCAATGGCGCACCCATTTGTGAACCGGAAGTATCGATGAGAAATACCACATCTTTAGGAACAACCTGATTCTGATGATATTGGAGTGCAGGAATTAGATATAGTGCAAAATGTCCACCCCGTTCATCAGTTTGGCTGAGTACCGTAGCTTGGGTAGATTCACCTGCGACTTGATAGCGTAAAATCAAATCTTTATTAGGAATAGTATCCCCACCCGCCAATTTCACTAACACCCGCTTACCTTCATAAGCTACCTGAATTTGGTGAGAAGGAGACTGGACATTCTGCACCTCAACCCCCGCATCAATTTCTACCGTTACATTAATATCATGGGGCGATCGCGTACCCGATGGTAAGATAGGTGCATTCAACCGTGAACCATCGGGAACTATATCTGTATCTTGATTTTGCGTCATCGGTGCAGTAGCCGAACCTACACCACCTGCATTTCCCTCAATTGGTATCCCTGGAACGTAACGGGGAGCAACCACCATCGGGAAGACAAACTCATAATTACCCGCAGTAAATTTCAAACTTTCAGAGTAGCGAATAATCACATCAATTTGCTCACCTGGTTGAATGTTGGCGAGGGATTGAGTAAAAATATTGTCTCGTTCTTGTTCCAACAGTCCGGCGGTGCGTCCTTGTTCCTTTGCTTGCTCGTAGATTTGCTGTGCTTCTTGGCGTTTTTTAATACTACCTTTAATAGTCTTGTCACCAATCCGAATCAGCATATCATCAACAGCCGCCTCATCCGGTAATGGGAAAATATAAACAGCTTCCAACGTAGTTGTAAAAGGATTTTCAAAACTTTGGGTAACTTCCACCCGTGAAATATTCCCCGCAATTTTGGCTTGTACTTCAGTGTGCTTGAGGGGGAAAGCTATTTGCTGTTGTTCAGGCGTTTGAACATATAAGCCACCAGCTTGGCGTTCTATAGTTTGAGTCATATCTGTTACCTCACGCTTGTATGTTATGTCTCTAGCGTAGGTGTGTTTACTTGACAGATATGCTCAGTTTTGTGTTCAGTCGATGCTCAGTGATTGGCTCATTGCCAAAAGCCGATTTTTACCAGAATATATGCTGAATATCTTGTGTATTTTAGTTGCAGTGAAAATTAGTGATGAAGATTGTTCAAGAAGTTTCATTAATTAGTATAGGGAATTTTGAAGAATCGAGCGATTGGGCGATAATTCGTGCTGAAATTCGTGATGCTATCTCTCTAATTGTTCACCCTCCTGGTACATCTAGCTTTACAATCAATCCAAAAAAGCACGGTAATGGTGTCAAGCCTATTAAAGAAGCTTGCATGATTGCATTAAGAGATAAATTTGAGTGGAGATTAGAAACTTCGATTAACTATGCCACAAAATCACCAGGAAAAGTTGATGCTACAAAAGTTATCGATAATCATCTTTTTGCCCTTGAGTGGGAAACTGGAAATATTTCTTCCAGCCATCGCGCAGTTAACAAAATGATTCTGGGATTAATACGTGGTGTTTTTTTAGGTGCTGCTTTAGTTCTTCCCAGTCGGAAACTTTACCCTTATTTAACTGATAGGATTGGTAATTACGAAGAGTTAGAACCATATTTTGATGTTTGGCGTTCTGTTCAACTCCAAGAAGGGTTTCTGGCAATTTTTGTAATTGAACATGATCAGCTAGATAGTAATGTACCAACGCTTACCAAAGGAACAGATGGACGTGCTTTAGTCTAAATTTTCTGACTTAAATATTTATTGAGAATAGGGGATAGAAAGTTGTGAAGCATTGATTTTACTTTGCTTTGATTTCTTATTTCCCCTTGCTGATTCCCATTGTTCGATAATTCCGTTAGCGAGATCAGTTAATCGTTCTACAGCCGGATCTGTATCTCCCAGTTCTGAACCTATCCAGTAACGCTGTAACTTTTCTGCTGCATAAAATGTAGTACCAGATCCACCAAAAGGATCGACTACAATTTGTCCCGGATGAGAGGCCATTGCGATAATTCGCTCTAGCATAATGGGTGCAAGTTCGTTAGGAACTCGCTTTTTGTGTTGACGATGGCGCACTGGGGGAATGTCCGTCCACATTTCTTCTGTTAATGTCCATAAAATATCTTGAGAGTCAGCTTCAGAAGTTTCTTCCCAAACCTCTTCCGGCACATCCCAAACATCCATTAAATTAATACCCTGTGGATTAAGTTTTTTGCGATGTCCACCATAATCACGAATTTCCCCACCACAATGTCGGCAAACTTGAATGGGTGTATAAACCTTATTAAAAACTGCGGGTTCTCCTTTAGTGTAATAAAGTAATCCATAATGAGCCGGAGACATTTTTTTGCCTCTAGGAAAAGCTTTCGGCATTCTACAAGCAATCCAATGCCGAAAATTCATTTCTTGCTGATTCAAATATGCACCATATTCTATACACCATTTAGGTAGATTAAATACAAATAAACTGCCACCATTTTTCAAAACTCGAATACTCTGATTTAACCACTGTTTTGACCATCTTAGATATTCATCATCTGCCATTTGATCATTCACGCCTTTACCATATTCTTTACCAAGGTTAAAAGGTGGATCAGCAAATACAATATCTACAGATTCATTCGGTAATGCTGAGAGAAATTTTAGACAATCTCCTTGATAGAGAATTCCATATTCACTTTTATAGATTTCTTGTAATTCCCGTTCTTGTGCAACGTCAGTAGCAATCAGTTGAAAAGGTAGCATTACTGTATATTTGAGTTTTGCTTTATATAACTAGTATAAAAACTCTATTAACACTTGTCAATAGAGTCATAGTGTATTTGTACTACGAGGTTGATAAGGTTTTCCCATCGGTTGATTTTGATATCGCTCGATTTCAACATTTTCTATGTAGTAATAACGTCCAAGTTTACAAGCTATAATTTGACCATTCTTAATTAAGTTGTGTACTCGTTGACGTGTAACACCAAGTAATTTGGCAGCTTGAGCTACAGAGAGTAGTTCAGCACCATTTTTAGCAATAAAGTCTGTCATACGTTAGTCGATAATAATGCTTAAAATTAACAGGTTGATCCAATCAATATTGCATTTTCAAGCGTAACTCAGTCTTACTAGTGAGGAAAGCTCAAACCCTTTGACTTTGAAATCATCTGCTCAGTTAACAGATATATGTCAAACTCGCTCAAAGCATCAACAACTGGACTGGTAATTGTAGACAAGGCGCGAAAACGTCTTGGGTGGACGAAAACTAGTACGGCGCGTTGGTGGCAAGATGCTCACACTTCTAGAGCTACTTTACGGCGATTTTGGCAGGGCGATCGCATTCAACAAGAAATTTTCATCGCTATCTGTCAGGCTGTTGGCATTAACGATTGGCAAAGTATTGCAGAAATCCCTAACGCAGACTTCGAGGAAACCTCTACACAATACCTCGACTGGGATGAAGCACCTGATGTTGAAAGTTTTTATGGACGCAATCAAGAATTAACTCAGTTAGAAGAATGGATTGTAGGCGATCGCTGTAAACTAATCATCATCACAGGGATTGCTGGCATTGGCAAAACGTCTCTGGCTCTGGCTTTAGCTGATTGTCTTCAGTTACAATTTGATGGCTTAATTTGGAAAACGCTTTATTCCGCGCCATCCCTAGTTTCGCTGTTAGATGGACTTCTCCACACCTTTAAGCAAACTCCGGTTGATGACATACCCTCAGATACAGCAAAACTCATTTACCATCTACAACAGCATCGGTATTTATTAATACTTGATGGGTTAGATGAATCAGAAAAACACTATAATCAATTTATCCAGCAATTAAGCCGCGCTCATCATCAAAGTTGCATTATCTTCACCAGTCGAGAACAACCAAATCTCATTGAATCGAATACAAAAACAGTTCGCAGTCTCACATTACAAGGATTACCAAAAGCTACGGCTGTGGAACTATTACAAGCCAGAGGATTTACAGGTAAGGAAATCGGACTATCACCCTTAATTCAACTTTATCGCGGCAATCCTTTGGCACTCAAACTAGTTACGCCATTGATTCAATTGGTGTTTGGTGGGAATATTGCGGCTTTTCTGAGTCAAAATACGATAGTGATTGGCGATCGCTTGCGTGCTATCCTCAAGCAACAGTTTGAGCAACTGTGTGATTTAGAACAAAGTATTCTCTATTGGTTAGCAATTTGGCAACAACCAATCTCTTTTAGCCGCTTGCAAACTCATTTACTCATTTCGCTCGACCCAGCTACAATTTTAGATGCTATTGTCAGCTTGGAGAGGCGATCGCTTTTAGAAAAATGGATTTGTAGTGATGCACCAGCTTTTACCTTGCAACCACTGGTGATGAAAATTGTCACCGATGAATTAGTAGAACGTGCAACTCAAGAGATAATTCTGGTGATGCAGAGTCAAGATATCGCTGATTTTAAAGTTCTGCGAACCCATTGGTTATTGCGTCCGGGTAGTGATGATATTGTAGGCGATCGCATTTTGCATCAACTACAAGAAAAACTCTGGCAGATTTATGGAGCAAATCTCGTACAAAATCTCCAGCAAATTCTATTACTTTTAAATGATAAATCCCCTTTAGCAATTGGTTATATTGCAAGCAATATCACAACAATTATTAAACGATTAGGATAATAATATTGCTACCAAATTTTAGACATATTCAAGGAAAATCCTGGTAAAACTGGATCTGCACTAACTGTCTCAGGATTTTCTAAACATTCTTCTGGTTGACCAGGACGATAAATATAAACTTGGCGATGCTTGCGGTCAATCAAAAAACCTAACTGTACCCCTGGCTCTTGCATATATTCTGCCATTTTATCTTTGAGGGGTTGGAGATTATCGCTAGGCGATCGCAATTCAATGACAAAATCAGGACAAATCGGTGCAAATCTTTGTTGTTGTTCTGATGATAAAGCATTCCACCGTTCTAATTTCATCCAGGAAGCATCAGGAGAGCGTTTTGCACCCGTGGATAATGTGAAGCCTGTACTGGAGTCAAAACAAATACCTGTACCGTCTTTTTCTGACCACACCCATAACTGTCCGAATATATTACCTCCTCGATACCCTGTCTCTGAACCTGTAGGTGGCATAATGGAAATTTCTCCGAATTGATTCATTTCAATGCGTAAGTCACGGTTGACTTGACAGAAATCAAAGAATTGTTCATCTGTCATTTGCATTGATGCTGGCATTTGAAGTAATAAGGGATCTGAAAGCATAATGCTTGGGCGACTGGCTTTATTTTTATTCTCACGCATAGACGCGGTAGCGGCTTCTCGAAGAATAGGCGCAAAGTCGCTAAGAATAGAGTCTTGCAACTTTGCGCCTTGATACAAAATTTTAATGGGACTTTAGCATACTCAGTACTGATTGCTGAATGCCTTAACTCAGCACTCAGCACTTTCAACTCAGCACTAATTACTTGTTAGGTTGAGGAGTTAACCGCAAATAGGGTTTGACTACTTCGTAACCTTTGGGGAATTTTTCTTTTAAGACTTCGGGGTCTTTGAGAGAGGGGACGATAACAACCTTATCACCATCTTTCCAGTCTGCTGGGGTGGCTACGCTGTAGTTATCGGTGAGTTGCAAGGAATCAATTACTCGCAACAGTTCATCAAAGTTACGTCCAGTGCTGGGAGGATAGGTGAAGGTGAGACGCAGTTTTTTGCTGGGATCAATTACAAACACAGAACGCACTGTTACTGCTGCGTTAGCGTTGGGATGAATCATGTCGTAAAGGTCGGAAACTTTACGATCTGCGTCTGCCAAAATGGGGTAATTAAGGGTGGTGCTTTGAGTTTCTTCGATGTCGCCTACCCAGCCTTTGTGAGATTCTACATCATCAACGCTGAGAGCGATCGCTTTCACGTTACGCTTGTCAAATTCTGGCTTGAGTTTCGCAACTGTACCTAATTCAGTTGTACAAACAGGTGTGAAGTCAGCAGGGTGAGAAAACAGCACCACCCAGCTATCACCAGCCCATTCGTAAAAATCTATGTCGCCATGTGTAGAAGCTTGTGTAAAGTTTGGTACTGTATCACCAAGACGGAGAGCCATAAGAGATTCCCTGTAGATAAAGAGGCAGATGTAGTCTACTTTGCCATCATCCCATAAAACATCGGTTTCCCTATCGACTTTTAGCTATTTGTTACAAAATTTTAATTTTTTAGCACAGAGGCAGGGAGAGATGCAGTGTAACTAGATGCGGCTTGATTATTATACAGATATAAGGTTTATCTTTTACACTCCATCAATTAACTGAAAATTAACTTTTTGATCGCACAATAGAAGCAGAATTTACCACTTGATTGCCAAGATTACTAGATTACTCTTGATTCTGGGAGAAGTGCATGGTTTTTCAAAGGTCGCGGTTCGCCACTCATCTTGTAGTAATCTCTGCTTTAGTGTTCATGACGGGATGTAACACTGACCCAAATTCCGAGAATAATTTTACCGGGTTAACAGTCAAGTTACTGGTTGGTAGTGCTTTGGGTGACTTTTGCAATCAAGCGGCGAAAAATTTTAATACGACTCAACCAAAGCTAGATAATGGTACAGCTTTTCAAGTGAAATGCGAGTCTTTGGGTAGTGGCGATGTCGTGACCAAGGTAGTGGCTTTAGCAGAACAGTTGCAAAAGGGGACAGTACAAGCCGACGCAGCAGATTTTCCCACAATTATTTCTCTGGATGGTGACATATATCACAGTCAGTTAATTTACCGGATGAATCAACTGTTTCCGGGGAAAAATTACATCCCAGAAATCACAGAGTCGTCACTGGTTGCGAACACACCAATGGTATTTATGGCGCAAGCTGACATCGCCAGTGGTTTGCGGAAGGTTGCAGATCCTTATAAAGCTTTGGTGACGGCTAAAACTCACCGTGATATTGACCCAACTTCGCCACCTGTGACAGTTCATTATGTACATTCTGCCCCGACTCGTTCTAATTCTGGGCTGCAAACATTGGTAGCTCAATACGCCAGTGTATCAGGTAAGCGTCCTGAAGAAATCACAGTGGCGGATGTGCAGCAATTTCAACCCCAAATTCAGCAAATTCAAAGCAAGATTACTCGTTACGGGGTTTCGACTAATTCTCTCGCCCAAGCAATGGTGAAGAATGGGCCTTTTTGGGCTTCCGTTGGTTCAGTATATGAATCGAGTGTAATTGTGGCTAATTCTGGTTTAGCGACAGGACAGCAACGTTATCAAGCAGTTTATCCCAAAGCTACTTTTACTTCTAATATGCGGGCGATTATCCCGAATGCACCTTGGGTCAGCGCCGATGAAAAGGCGGCTGCGGAAAAGTTTATCACTTATTGGCGATCGCCAGAAACACAAAAAATTGCCACCGATTTGGGTTTACGTCCCGGAACTCCTGGTGTAGCTTTGGGTGCTAAGTTCAGTCCCGACTTTGGTGTAGAACCCCAAGCTAAATATGATTCACTGCGTCCACCAAAGCCAGAAGTTGTCGATGTAATGTTGAAATCTTGGCAAGAATTGGCAAAAAAACCTTCTTTAGTGGTGGTTGTTGTTGATTCTTCTGGTTCCATGTCGGGTGATAAATTACCAGCAGTCCAAAATACTTTACAAAACTATATTAAGAACTTGGGGCCAAAAGAGCAAATTGCCTTGATTGATTTTGACTCAATAATTCGTCCACCTGTATTAGTTGATGGTACACCCCAAGGACGCGATCGCGGTTGGCAATTCATCAATGAACTGCGGGCTGATGGCGGCACAAAATTATATGATGCGGCTTTAGAAGCAAGAAATTGGCTACAAAAAAATCTGCGTCAAGATGCCATTAACGCTGTGTTGATATTAACTGATGGTGAAGATGCTGGTTCAAAGATTAGATTAAATGAGTTAGAAGCAGAATTGAAAAAAAGCGGTTTTGCAACTGACCAAAGAATTAGCTTTTTTACGATTGGCTATGGTAAGGAAGGTGAATTTAAACCAGATGTTTTAAAAGCAATTGCCGAGTTAAATGGAGGATATTATTCTCAAGGCAATCCTGAGACAATTTCGCAGGTCATGTCAAACTTACAGGTGGAGTTTTAAACGCCAAAGTACGCGGAGTTTTTTATGGTGAAGTTAGTCAATCCTTTGTATTATCCAGTGGCTGTTTTAGTTGGTGGTTTGACTTTATTTGTTGGGGTACGTTTGGGGAATTTGTCTAGTTTGATGATGCTACCTGTGGCGACTGGTGTGGCGGTGGCTGGTGCAAGTTTTTTCAAGTCTCGTGAAGGTGAGGTATTAGAGTTAGATAATCCAGCTTTAGAACGGGAAATATTAACAGTTAAATCATCGGCTTTGGCTTTAGCAAATCAAGCTAATGCTATGCGGTTAGAGGTGCAGAAATTATTAACTGATACCTTTCATGTGGAACTGTTGACAACAATTTTAATGAGTTGCGATCGCGCCGCCGAACTTCCAGCTAAACTTGATAAATTAGGAGTTAGTCTACATCACACAAATTCGCTCCTTTCTATCGAAGCTTTACAACAGCAACTTACAGAAGTCAAAACCAAATTACCAGCTAGTTCTGGTGTAGCTAAACGACACCTGAATCAGTTAGCAGAAAGTCTGAAACGTAATATACAGTTAGCACAAGAAGGTGAAGATAGTCGTCTAGCCAGAGTTATCAATATTGCGACTCTCATTCAAGATTTTGCTGGCGTATTGCAAAAACTCCAAACAAGATTACGTACATCTGATTTAAGTGATGCAGAACAGATTAATGGTTTGCAATTAATTGCTGATGAACTCAATAGCCTTGCAGAGAATCTGGATTTAGTAGTATAACATTTCCTAGTCTGCTGAGGTGCAAATTTATCTGTGTCCATCTGCGGTTAATTATTCTTGCTTGTACTTCACTAGAAAAAGAAAGGCTATAAGACAGTGAAGTTGTAATTTCAGGAATCAAAGCGGATTCCTATATATGCAGAAAAAAATCAGCCATCTCAAAAAATTTACCTTTGTTGTCATCTTTGCAGAGTCGTTGATAGTTATCCCTATGTTGGTATTGACGCTGGGTAAATCAATTAACTTAAAATGTCACCGACTTGAACCTAATTATGTCAAATGTCAGCAGCAGGTTAGCCATTTATATGGTTTATGGTCAAATACATCTACATCATTTAGATTAACGGAGGTGGAGCTAGAAGAGTATGTCTTTAAAGAAGATTTACCTGAAGGAACTTATATTTACCTCAAAACTAATAATCAAGGAGAAGAGCTATATTTTTACGGGAGTAATTTAAAAACAGCATTAGCAGATAAAGAACGACTAGAAACACTACTAAGTAATAGTGGTCAAGCATCCTTAGAAATCACAGTTAAAGATACTTATTGGAGTACTTTAGATTGTCTGGCAACCTTAATAGGTCTCAACATTATTATTATCTTCTCGATAGCTTTATTATTCTGATTATGTTCGCTTTGATACTAGTTACTGCAAGCCACTTTTTTAACAAAACAAAATAATATGAAAAGCAAAAAATCTCAATTCAACCGCAGAAAACAAGTTTTTACTTCTGTAACTATTATCGCAGCTGCATTAGGTTTAACCTACGCGCCAATTCCTGGTTTACAGCAAACAGTGGTCATTGTTAGCGGGACAGAATTACAAGAACCACTGCAACAACTAGAAGCTAAATTTGAGCAAGCAAACCCTAATATCAAGTTAGAACTCAAATTTCAGGGTTCACAAGATATGGTGAACAATTATGTTGACCAGAAAAATGATTTTAAACCTGCGGTGTTAATTCCAGCCAATGGAGAAATTTTAACAGAATTAAGCGATCGCCTCC
This sequence comes from Nostoc sp. FACHB-190, assembly GCF_014696905.1. Classification (NCBI taxonomy): domain Bacteria; kingdom Bacillati; phylum Cyanobacteriota; class Cyanophyceae; order Nostocales; family Nostocaceae; genus Nostoc; species Nostoc sp. FACHB-190. Next base: position 27,932 of record NZ_JACJQW010000026.1, on the reverse strand, counting down.
GCAGCACCACCCAAACCGAACCCTTTTATGAAACTCCTCAACCACTGGCTAAAACCTTACTTGTAGGTATTGCTTGGCCAGAACGGGGTAAAGTCCTTTTTCCCAATGGACGCTTTCAATGGTCAAAACTAGAACAAGCAATGCAAGCTGGTAACTGGGGAAAAGTTGGCGGTTCAAGTAACTGGGGTAGTTTTGATTTTGTCACCACCGACCCCACGCGGTCTAATAGCGGTCAGTTAACTTTGAACTTGTGGACACAATCAAAATTAGGTGGTGTTATTAACGCCGATAGTTTTAATAATTCCTCAGTCCAAGAACTATTTAGTTTAATCAAAAAATCAGTTTATCAACCGCCTCGTTCTACAGATATTCTTCTACAAGAATTTATTGTTAGAGGTGCTAATGATGCTGATGTCGCTACTGTCTATGAAAGTGTAGCTTTATATCGTTGGCAACAATCAGCCGCCAGTAAAGGCAAACCATACCAAGTTTATTATTTAGACCCATCAATTGAAACTACCGCCACCGCCGCCATTGTCCGACGAGACGTAGACGCAGGGACAGCAAAAGCCGCCAAACAATTTTTAGACTTTCTCACCCAACCAGAACAACAAGCAGTATTTGTGCGGTATGGTTTTCGTCCGGTAAATCATAATATTGATTTAAAGACTGTGCCGAATAGTCCGTGGAATCAAAATATTCCTGGTGTAGAAGTTAAGCCGAGTGTGAAAATTCTTCCACCAGCAGATAGTAAAACAATTACAGAAATTCAACGTCAATGGGAAAGGACGAATTAAAAAATGAAATTAATTAAGGGATTGATATTATTTTTTGTGATATTCGTTTTACCTGTAGGGATTTCCGTCTGTTTCTCAGAAAGTGAGTTTATCTTCTATCCTTTAATTGATACTCAATTACCTCCAGGTTTTACAATGCAGAAGTTCGAGAGTATCAAACCAGGAATGACGAAAGCTGAAGTATCAAAAATTTTACCAGCACAGAAGTATTCATCAGAGGATGACAGTTCTTGGCATTATGGCCAAGATGGTGCAGCACCTTTTGGGGATTTTGCGTGGTTTGAGTTTATCATCCGCTTTAATGCAGAAGGAAAAGTGATCAAAACAGAACGGCAACAATTTAATGACTAAGTTTTCCCAATTCCATGAATTTATAGCCAATTACCTACTAAAACGTAAGGAGACCAATAAAAAGGATGCCTATAATTAGGGTCTGCTAAAAGCAGAAGTTGAGCGCGTTTTAAAGCTTCTGCTTTAGTCTCTTTGCTATTAGCAAACTGTTTATAAAACTCTCCCATAATCATAGCAGTACCTTGATCATCAACACTCCATAATGTTGCTAATGTACTACGCGCCCCAGAACGCAGTGCAAATCCAGCAATTCCTAAACCAGCCCGTTTATCGCCAGTAGCGGTTTGACAAGCACTCAAAACTAATAGCTCGATCGCATTTCTTTGGCTATTCTCTCTAGTTTGCAATAATGAACTTAATTCGTTAACATTGACGCGATCGCCGACTAAGGTGAGGTCTTTAGTTTGTGAATCTTTCCAAGTCAAAATAAAGGTATCTTCGGCGTTAGAAGCAAATTGACCATGTGTCGCCAGATGAACTACCGGTGCGCCAAATGACTTGATGATTTTTTCTAAGGCAATTTTAGTAAATTGACTATCTAGCAGGACTCGCGCTGGTACTTGTTGTTTAATAGAGTTGATTTCTTGTTCAACACTGGGTAATCCTTCAAAGTTTCCGATAGCTTCTGTGATTCCGGCTGCAATAGTGCGTGGTTTTTCTCTATTTAAAGAACGAGTCGGTAATAGGTGTAACCCTGGTGTGAGTGCAATGTTATAGCCTTTCTGAATCAGATATTCTTTCCCATCATGAAGTGCGGCCATTGGGACACTCCGCAATGCGCCATCTAAGACAAACACGAGGTTTTCTACTTTGTGTGCTTGCAATTGGGGTTCGATATCTTTAATCAACCAGTTATAAACTTTTTGGGAAATCGGCAAAAATTCCCGCGTTGAACGTGTCACCAATTTTGCCCGTAATTCTTGAATGGTCTTTTCTACTTCGGTTTGAGAAACTGGAATGGGTTTGGGGCGTAATAATAAGTTTTGTTTTTGGTTTTGAGCTTTGTTAGGTAAAGAAACAATTACCTCTAAGCGATCGCGTAAAATAATCGGATAAATGACTGCGGCTTTAGGATCAATTTCGTCAATCTGCACAGGTTTAGCATCTAGACAAGCTGTGCGAAAAAAGTTATCTAACTCCGCTAATTGCAGTGATTCAATAACATCCCTAGCAGTTTTGAGATTTTCTTGGCTGGCTGCGGAATCTTCTTGATAGGGCGAATTTTGCAGCAATAAACTCACGAGTTCCCGATAAACCGGTTCAACTCCCTCTTGAAAGGAGAATTGGACTTCCCGGTTAATCGCTACTAAATCACTCCGCAATAATTTGAGAATATTCACCGCTTTGGTGTAAGCTGCGATCGCCGCTTGTTCGTTACGTCGCGGATTATCTGGCGCTGTGAGAATCCTGCCTAATTGCCAATGCCAACGATAAGCAATATCAGCAGCACCAATTCCTTCCGCCAATTTTAAAGCTTCCTGAGTCAATTGTTGGGCTTCTTGCCACTGGTGGGTTTGCTCGTATAAATTACCTAATGCCCCTAAAGCATAAGCTTCTGCACGCCTATCCTTGAGGATTTTAGCTTGGTCAACTGCACTGGCAATCATTTGGGCGATCGCTTTCCATTCTACATTTTCCCCGGTTAATTGCACAGTTTCGAGGTTTTTGACATTACTAAAACTCCCATCGGCTAATATCTCATTTTTGGGACAATTAGCATTCATTCCCATCCTCATAGGTTCAGTTAATTGTTTCAAACAAGTCAAACTCTGAGCAAAGTGAATCCGCGCATATATAGTTGTGCGATTTGCTGGTACAGCATCGAGTTGTTGGTGAATTTCTGGCAACAAACTTTGGACTTGCTGCCATTTTTGCTGATCCATTAATAGGCGCATTTGATTCAGTTTTGCCTGTAACCGAGTTAACGGTGATTTAGCTAGGGTAGCTTTAGTGTAATAATCTAAAGCATCGGCAAGTCTTTGGCTTTTCTCTTCAGGATTCTGCCCTAAACTTAAAGCTTGAGCAGTGTTTCCTAAACTCAACTGAATTTCGGGCATTAATTGTGGATATACTTGTGCAGCTAGGGATAAACTTTTCTCTAATACTTGCAAAGAACCAAGGTTTTCTATTACTGTTCCCTCAGCATTTTTTTGAGTTAAATCACCCATCAACCGCAAAGTATTACCTAAATTCAGTAGTCCCATCACTTTTAGGGGAGAAGTTGGTTGTTTTTCGAGTAATTCATTTACCTGAATTAAAGTAATTCTTGCCCGACGATATAATCCTAATGCTTGTAATGCTTGCGTTTGATTTAGTTGGCTACCAATTTTCCCCGCATCATCACCTAATTTAGTATAAATAGCTGTTGCTTGCTCCCAACTTGCTAATGCTTCTTGGGAATGTCCTGATGCTAATTGTATTTGTCCTTGAGTGTTCCAAGCTTGGGCAAGTATTGATAAATAGTCTGACGAATTTCTTTGCGCCGCTATTTTTAATAGTGCTAAACTGTCAGCGATCGCTTTTTGCGCTTGGGGTAATTGTCCAATTTGCTGTTCTGCCAATGCCAGATAATTTAAGGCTAGGGCTTGATTGAGATAATCTGCTTGTGCTTGAAAACCTCCCACCGCTTGCTGAAACAATTTAGCAGCTTCGCTAAAATTCTCACTTCGGTAAAGTTGCATCCCTTCTTCTAAAGTTTGTTGGGGATTTGCTGACAACAGAGTTTCTGTGATGGGTGTAGTCACATTTTGTATCGCCACTTGGTAAGAGTTAGGAATCAGGGCAACTGGCTGAGTCATTTGTGATATTGTCGCAAAAATAATTAGTGCAGACATAATTTTTAAATTCGTAATTTAACCAGACAAAAAATATTTGATCAGCAGAAGGAATAAGTTAAACCTGACTTGAGATTACCGGGTTTCGACACTTCTCCTGCCGGAGACGCTACGCGAACGACAAGCTCAGTGCATCGCTTCGCTTAACCCCCGTCTAGTCAGCTTTTTGAGCATTGAGCGCAGTCGAAATGCGTCTTATAAATAATTTTTCAAAACTCTTTTTTCTGATTCAAACTTCAGACTTCCTAAAACGGTTGAGTATAAACTAAAGAAAAATACAAACCATTTTCCTGTAAAGTATTTTTCTGAGAATTAGCATCAATTAAAGGGATACCCCAATCAAATCGGGCATTAATGCGATCGCTTTGCCATAGTAATCCCAAACCAACAGAAGCTAGGCTATTAGGATCAGGATCAGCACGATTGGAACTGTTGTAAGCAGTACCATAATCAATAAATGGTGTTAATTGTAATACACCTCCTAATTGCGGGGCGCGGAGAATCGGATAACGTAATTCAGCCGACACAAAAACTGCATTATCTGTCAAAAGTAAATCTTGGCGATAGCCCCGGACTGTTGCTTGACCACCCAAACCAAACTGTTCTAGGGGTACTAATGCTCTGTCGGCTAATTGAGCATCGGCTCGTAATACAAGTAAAGTTTCCGGTGCTAACAGGCGTACCCATTGGGCTTGTCCCCGCCAAGAGAAAAACCTGCTATCTGGTGGTGCGCCACTGTTGGTAACATCAAAGGCATCGATTCCAAAACTAAATTGCGATCGCGCTGCAAATACTTCTCTACTATTGCGTTGTGTCCAATCTTGAAAAAACCGCAGCACCGAAAGCCGAGTTTGTCCATCCACAGCCCCAGGTGAAGGAAAGGGAACACGTTCCCCAACTAAAGCTTCTAAATAGCCAATATCACTGTTACGCCGATTGGCTGTAATTCCCAAGGCAAATTCTGTGGTAGGAGTTTGCAACAGTGGTTGGCGAAAGGTAATGGCAAAGTCTTGGGATCTACCTTCAATATTTAAAAAATCAAAAGGTTCTTCTACAACATTGCTAGTGGTGTAGTTATATTGAAACTGCACAGTCCCATTGTAGGGATTAACTGGTAATGTGTAGCTAACATCAACATCATTACTGCCATCGGTGTTGGCATAAGCAACAGAAAGTCCATCACCTAATCCCAATAAATTGGCTTGGTTAAATTGAATTTGTCTCTGAAAACTGCCAATACTTGGAACTCGATTATTATTAAAATTCACCTGGGCGCTGAAGGTTGAATTTTCAGATGCCCTGATATCAATTATACTAGTCCCTGGACGAGAACCAGCCGCCAACTCCGCCGAAATATTTTTAATTAAAGGATTTAGTTGTAATAGTTGCAGTGCTTGGAGTAACTTGTTGACGTTTAAGGGTTTGCCTGTAGCTACAGCAATGCGACTCCGCACATAATCCGGGTTGAGTCGTTTGAGTCCCCTAACTTCTATGCTTTCTACACTACCTTCAATCACTTGAATTGTGACAACACCACCCCTAGTCTTGAAGGTTTGATCAGCCGGGATAAATGCTCCCGAAGAAATGTAACCTTTATCTGTATAGAGTTTTGTAATCGCATCACTGGCTCTGAGCAATTCCGCAAAGGTGATGGGTTTACCAGTAAATTTTTGCGTGGCTTCTGCCAATTCTGCACTGCTAAATACAGTACTACCAATTACCTCAAAGCGATCGACGCGAATTGTCTCTTGTCTACCACTGGGGATTGTTTCTGGTGGTGGAGTAGTTTCGTTGGGCGTGCGGAATAAATCTGCTGGCGGTGGTAATTTGGGAGTCTCTGGTGGAGTTGGTTGTGGTAGTTGTGGTCTTGGTAAATTTTCTGCTGGTGGCAGATTTGATCTGGCTTGAGCTACTAGATAAATACTTCCCGTCTGCGCCTGCACAAGACTAGGAGATAAATTGCCAAGAAACAACGATAGGAAGATCAGGCAATTGCGCGATCGCCTATAATCTTTCAGACTCAAAAAATATTCAACGGACATGGTAGGTAGATGTTGATAGGATATGTTATGTGTTTCCGTGGAAGCATCGGCTGTGTGACTTTGCCTTTGTTAATGTCCGGCTAGTAGTAGTCATCTCCACAATTGCGCCATATCAATATCTATCTTGGAGAGATATTTAAGTTTTTCACTGTTTTTCGCTAACTAATAAACACCCAAAAATTATTCCAGATGAATTTATCTACTGATTTTACCAGTATATTTGCGTAGGTAATCTTTCTATTTTATTAATTTTCCTGATGCGCCAATAGATTACTCATCTTGAAAAATCAGACTAAGTTAGCTAAAGTTTCAGAGTAAAAAATCTGCACCCAAAGCATTTTGGGTATTTTAAAATACTAAAAATTCGGTGGATTATTCTGCGTTGTCATTGGAAAAAAACCGCTTTTCGTCAAGCTCTGTAACAGCCTGTGCGGGTTCTCAGGAACTTCCAACTAAAAAATCCCATCATCAGGAGTATTAGCAATACGGTTCGGATAAGAAACTTACTTGTGTAGGCAAGCAAGGGTGCAGGGGTGAAAGGGGTGAAAGAGGGAAGGAAGGTACGCTCTCCCCTGCACCTGAAGCTCCTCCGCCCCCCTGCTCACCTTTCTCTGCATCTTAATGCTAAGTCTTTCCGCGAGCCAGACATTACTCAGTAATTTACACTAGAATTGTTGGAAATTTATAACCACAAAAAAACAGTATTTATACTATGCTTCAGTAGTAACAATTTAAGAATATTAATAAATAATAAGATTTTACTTACCGAGCGATCGCACTTTTATTCAGCAATTCTCAATATAATTATTCGCGGAAGTTGGCAGCATTCTGAAACGAGTGATACATCGTATTTTCAGGAGCGAGGCGCAGCGCCATATTATAGTCTTCCATCGCTTTTTTCTGCTCGCCTAGGTCATTATAAGTCTGACTACGCCAAAGATAGAACAAAGCATTTTGGGGATGAATCCCAATGGCTTTACTGTAGTCATCAATCGCCCCTTGCTTGTCTCCCAGGTTCTTACGCCGGAAATTTGCCCTTTCACCATACAAATAAGCATTCTGGGGATTTACACCAATTGCCCGATTAAATTCTTCAATTGCTCTTTGGCTATCCCCTTGTTTGAAATAACTATAGGCTTGTTTAATATATGCAGTAATATCTGTAGTTTCTGTAGTATTTTGTATTTCGGTTCTGTCTTGGGAAATAGAGTTTTCTGTGGATGCAGAATTTATTTTCTGAAAAGACAGTTTACTTAAAACAGACTTTTTATTTCTCAGCGCCAGCCAGCCAAATACTCCACCACCTGCAATTACCAGCATCACAGATAATTGCTGTCCAATGCGATTTTGATTGGGGCTAGAACTCAGTTCAGATAGTTGACTTAGACTGCTAGTGTAATTTTGTTCAGCCATTGCAGGTTTAATTTTACCTAAAGGCGTGAACCATGTCATTGTCATTAGTGCTGTAGCCGTGAGGAATCTGTGCTTCATAAATTAGCTCGATTTGACTTAAGGAGGGTGTACAGCCAAACTTTGATGCAAGTCATTAACTAAATAAGAATTGATTGACCTTGCTGTAAACATTGTCAGCTAGATGAATTTTGTGATCTTATCCAGAGTTGAAAATTAGGAACTGTGATTGCTTCTAATTCTCCCAAAGTTATTTGTTCTTGACTTCTGTGTTAGTACTTACCGGGTATAGTAGCAATCATCATCGATAAAAGTATCTATTTTCCAGCAGATATCAGATGTTTGAATACAATCATACTTTAGGTAGTACAGTCATATCTATGGCCGAATTTTACATGATTAAGGATATATATAATACAGTAGATAACTTTGGGGATCACCCTTTACATAATTAAGAAAAAATTTTAGTCTCCCAGTGGGAGCCTATTCATAAAGTAAGTATTAAGTAGATAGTCAGTGTGGTAAAAAGATTTTTTGATAAATAGCAAATATCAAATAAAGTAATTTTCATTTATATGAAGCACAAGACAAGTTTTACAACCAAATATAAAATTGCTTCATACTACTTCCACATCCAACTCTAGAGCTTATCCAAATCCTCAAGAACTTCTTTAGCAGTTTGATATCTTCTGAGATAATCAAAATAAGTCATCTTGTCTAATATCGCCGCCAACCCATCAGAGACTTGTGCTTTGTCACGCCAAGTTAGTGCTGTTGTTTGGGGGTCACGTTCAATTTCTTTCGTAACTTTTCCAGTTAAAGCTTGAATTCCAATCATACCCAAGGCATGAATATCACTGTTTAATCTGGGCTGACCCATGAGTTGTTCAGGGGAGGCATAACCCAAAGTACCTACAGCCACTGTTAAGCTTTCTTCTTCTTGCTGTGGTTGAATTTGTTTAACTGCGCCAAAGTCAATCAATACTATCCTGTTGTCTGTTTCCCGGCGCATCAAATTGCTCGGTTTAATATCTCGGTGGATGACATTATGATCATGGACAAATACTAGTACCTTCAACACATCCCTTAAGATTTTAATGACCTCAGCTTCCTCAACACGCTTACCAACAACCAATTCATCTTGTAAGCAATGTCCTTTGACATATTCCTGTACAAGATAAAATTGTTGATTTTCTTCAAAATAAGCCAATAGTTGGGGAATACGCTTGTGTTGACCTAAAATCTCTAGAATTTCCGCCTCTGCTTTAAATAAACGTCTAGCAACTTCTAAAAATCTGGGGTCTTTCTGAGCAGGTTGTAAATGCTTGACAACACATTTTGGCGAACCAGGGCGTTTAGTATCATCTGCTAAGTAAGTATAGCCAAAACCCCCTGAACCCAGTACACTGCTTACTTTGTAACGGTGGTTCAGCAATTGATCCCTTTGGGGCTGGCTATCAACTGGTGAACTAGCTTCGTTGCCAGTATTACTACCTTCTCTTAATAAGGATTTTAAGAGGTCTATAGTTTTTTCTTGTTCTTGAATTTGATGGGCAATTTTATCTCGCTGTAGTTTTTCATAGTATGCAGTGTAAACAACTACACTGCCAGCAGCAGCGATTAATCCCAAGACAGGCTGTGCTATTGGTACCCATCCAGCTTGAGTAAAAATGATAAAGCCACCACCTACCAAGCCAACCACAGCACCGCCACCAGATAAGCCCAGAAGTATGGGATGTTTAATTTTCCATCCAATTAATGAACCGATAGCAGTCCAGCCCCACAGCCAAATGACCTCTCCCCATTCCGGGAAGTACCAAAATATGCGTCTTTGGTCAAGAACTGCACTGAGAATTTCACTCACAATATGGGCATGAATCACAATTCCGGGCATCTTGCCCGTGTTGTCTTGTCTACCAGTAGCGTAAGGAGTATTACGAATATCCTGTTTACTAGGTGCTGTGGCTCCAATTAAAACGATTTTGCCCTTGACCCAATCAGGATTAACTTTATTGTTGAGTACGTCTATAAAACTAACTGTGCGGGCAATACTATGAAAGGCACGGTAGTTGAGCAAGATTTGAAAACCACCATTATCTGCGGCTACATAACCGCCTGCATCTGGTAATAGACGATGAAACAGAGTTTTTCCCAGCTTTAATTGTAAGCCTTCACCTGTTTGGGTAATTTCTGGTTGGATTTTGGCTGTGTCGGTGAGATATTTTAGTGCGGCTAATACTGCTAGAGACTGTTGGCTTTGGCAAGGTGCTTTTGGGTCTGGACTGACAAATAGCAGGGCGCGGCGAATAACTGCATCAGGGTCTTCTGGCAAATCGGCAAACCCGACATTATTAGCATCTAGGCCTGGTGGCGGTGGTGTTGTGGTGCTACAAATCGGAATAATTTTATTGCTTGTTTGCAGGCGGTTAATTAGTTGGGTATGACCAGGGTTGAGAGGTACATCTCGAAAGAAGTCTAAAGCAATAACACTGGCTTGGTTACTTTCTAATTTGCCTAACAGCCTGTCTAGTTCTTCATCTGTGGGGGTGCCATGCTTGAGTTGTTGGATATCTTCTTCTGTAAATCCCACAATCAACAGGCGGGGGTCAGGGGGTAAATCTGCACGCCTTTGCATCATTTGGTCAAACACCTTGAGTTCAAAGTATTCTAACAATCTGAGCCTTTGAACCCCAACCAAAACTAGTGTAACTAGGACGCTAGTAACGATGACTGGCTGTGTGAATAATTTTTTCGCCCCTGCAAACATAGTCTTAGGAAAGTTGGATTTTTATGGTATGTCAACTACGTTACAGTAAACAACTTTGGCGTGAGTGTAAACATACACATTTAAAAGTAATTGTAGGTTGATAACTTCAAGTTGCGATATTCTGTATCAGAACTGGAACAAAAATCATTAAATCTCTAGAAGTAGGGAAAATCATCTTTGATTCTCCCTACCGTAATTTACATTAACTTGCCTTGGCGATCGCACCACAAGCTAAACGACCACCACCAGCTTCATCGGCTGTACCACCAGATTTCTTTTGATCCTGGAGCTTATGGATAATAACTGCACTACCATCACCATCAAATAAGCTGATCGGACTATCGCCAAGAGTGACACTGCTAATAAATGCTTCTAAACGACCTTGACCCAAGGGATTAATTTTAATATTGGGTAAATCACCTAAATGATAAGGATGGTTTTTTTCCACCGGAGTGGGTGAACCAAAGGGGCCAGGGTCGAAGTGTCCACCAGCAGAACTAAAAGGCTTTTCTGTACCTGCTTCACAAGCGCCTTTTTCATGAATATGAACACCATGTAATCCTGGAGTCAAGATTTTGGGATCACCTTTAATTTCCACAGCCACCCAAACAGACTGAAGCTCGGTATTTTGTACAGCTTTCAGCGTCCCTGTAATCCCAGGGCCACTAATTTGGGCTTGAGCTTTTAGCGGTACCCCAGCACCATTGGAAGGAGAAGCGCAAGCTGTTAGTAGTACTAGACAAGCAATAACAATGTAAGAGATAAATTTCATAATTCAAATTCTCAAAACTCAATCAACACTGGTTTTGTTATTCACAGGACTTACGTACAAAGATTGTCTATGAAGATTGGGTGTAAGGGTGTGTGGCTTAAGGATTTTAGATACATACACACGCCACTTGGCTCAAGTCGGGAAACCCGCCCACGCCAGTGGCTCCCCTACACCCTCGCCAAAACCCTTGATTTTTCGTCTTTATGCGTAAGTCCTAATTCAATATCTTGACCACAAGAGGAAGTAAAAATGCGTGAACGTTTACGTAAATGGATACAAGACTTTCAAGAGTGGATTATTTTTGCTGCGATATTTGTGTTGTCAATAGTGGTGATTCGGTTTGTTGAAGATAAGCCTCCATTTAAAAGTATTGTGGAATTATTGATGAGTTCTAAGTTTATTAGTACTCTGCAAGACTTGAGTATTTTAGCGGTGGTGATTCTTTATTTCCGAGAAACTCCTTCTCGAAAAAAGCAAGAACATTACGAAGCATGGCGCGTAATTAACTCAGCTTATGGACAACGAGCAAGTGGGGGTAGAATTCAAGCCTTACAAGACTTGAAAAATGATGGTATTAGCTTGGCTGGACTAACTGCGGAGAAAGCCTATTTAGCTGGCATTAATTTAAAGGGTGCAGATTTACGAGACGCGAATCTCGAAGGTAGTAACCTAAAAAATGCTTGTTTGCAAGAAATTGATTTACGCAATGCCAATCTGCAAGGTGCTGATTTAAGATATGCCAATCTTGAGGGAGCAAATTTAAGAAATGCCAATCTTCAAGGACAAAGTACTAACCTCAGCTATACAAATTTTCAGAATGCTTACTTAAGTCATGCCAATTTTCAATTAGCCTATCTCTGGAGTGCCAATCTGCAAGGTGCTGATTTAAGTTATGCCAATCTGCAAGAAGCTGATTTAAGTTATGCCAATCTGCAAGGTGCTAATCTCAAATATGCTAATTTTCAAGGTGCTGACCTCAGCCCAACTAATCTTGGCCAAGCCAATTTTCAGGGGGCTGATTTGCAAAATGCTGATCTCAGAGATGCTCAAAACTTGAATCCAGAGCAAGTTAAATTAGCCAGAAATTGGGAACATGCCAGATATGATGAGGCTTTGCAAATGCAGCTAGGGTTAATTCCCGCTCACCAAAACTTTGAACTCATACAACCAGAAAACTCTGATCAAGACCATAATTTTTTTGATACCTAGCAGTTCCAACTCTCTGACGATTTTTAACGCTCCTAGATTAGCCAACTAAGCATCAATCACCACCTTCCCAACTGGATAAGCAACACAAGTTAAGACATAGCCTTCTTTAATTTCACTTTCTTCTAAGGCTTCGGGATCATAGCCTTCCATTTTGACAGTGCCTTCTAACTTCCGTTTTTTGCAAGTCCCACAAACCCCAGAACGGCAACTACTACGGATTTTTACGCCTTCTTGGTCAGCCATATCGAGGATTGTTTCTTCGCCATCACAAGCTACTTCTTTACCTGATTTAGAGAAAACTATCAGGGTTTGACTAGAAGAGGCTGGGGGGGGAGAAACAGGAGCAGATGCTGGGGTTGTGGCCACACGCGCTCCGGCATCTTGGACTGGTGCTGCTTCTGTCGAGATTTTACCAAGCATTTCGCGTAGCCCTTTGCCTGCGGGAGCCGCAGCAACTTCTACTGGTGCAGGAGTCGGTGCTGGGGCTTTTTTGACTTTTTTCCGGGGTGGGCCGAAGCTTTCTTCGTAGTAGTTTTGCATCGGGAAGTCGATACTTTCGAGTAAGTCGTTGACCGATTCCATAAATGGGTTCGGGCCACATACATAAACTGTACGTTCTTTGTAGTCTGGCGCAATCAGTTTTAACATTGCCGCATCTAGTCTGCCGGTGAAACTCATCCAACTTTGACCAGGTTCACGGCGGGTAATGCTAATTGCGAGATTAAACTTAGGATGGTTGGCTCCTAACCAATCAAGTTCCTGGCGGTAAATGATATCTCTGGGGCTACGAGCGCAATGGAAAAAGACGATATCCACATCTGAGGCGGTGTCATACACCCAACGCGACATAGACATCATGGGTGTGATGCCACTACCAGCAGAAATGAGCAACAGTTTTGGTGAAGGGTTGGCAAAACAAGTAAATTTACCTGTTGGCCCATTGACTTTCAGGACGCTACCTGCTTTTACGTTGTCGTGCAACCAGTTGGAAACTAAACCACGGGGGACATCTGGCCCCGCATCTGCTGGTGCAGGCACACGTTTAACTGTGATTTCTAGGGTATGGGGACGAGAAGGTGTAGATGAGATGGAATAGGAACGTAATACCTGTTCGCCGTTAATTTCTAGGTCGAGGGTGATAAACTGACCTGGTTTATAGGTAAAGAGCATTGGTGGGTCAGCCACGAAGCGGAAGGTTTTAACATCGTGGGTTTCATCAATGACTTGGATACATTGGACGGTTAAATCACCTTTCATCCACCGCTCAATTTGGCTGGGTTCTAGCGTTGCTAGGGGCATATACTCTTGCGGGTCTTTGGTGGGAAGCGCAGGAGTGGGGAGGGGTTCTGGGGTTGGTGTGGGTGCGACTGGTGCGATCGCTATTTCTTGTTGTACAGCCTGACCATTGCTTGTAGTGACAACGTTAGTATTAACGTTAATATTCAAATCAATCATGGTCGGTTCATTGCTGGCTATTAGGCTGATTACCATCAAAAAGAACCGACCAATCTGCATCATATCTCCCGATTTCAGAGGATAATCTTGATTGATTTGGATTTGGTCAGCATTCAACCGTGAACCAGCCCGGCTGGCTAAATCGGTGTAATAATAACTACCATTTTTCAGAGAAATTTTGCCGTGCATCCGACTCACTTCGGCACTATCCAGCACTACATTACAGTTGGGATAGCGGCCAATTAGACACTCATGATTGAGCATGGTATCTAAGTTGAGGTCTAGTTCCTTGAGTTCGTTGGGTTTCTGAGGATCAATGATTCTGAGTTTAAGCATATTAATTACCTAATACGTCAACTTCTCTGTGTTTATACGCAGAAATTTCTGCCGAATTCTGAATTCTGCTTTGTCAGCATTACCTAAACTCAATAGAGGTAATGAGGCGTGCTACAAAACTAATGCCCATAGTTTTAACTGGGACGGTACTACCATCCCAGTTAAAATCTTAGAGTTGCGTTATTGAACAAGCTTGTCCCATACTTGCTTGCAGACGATTACTCAAAAGCTCCAAGATATTTCTAGCTAGTAACGTGTCTTGTGCCAGCACTGCCTCAAAATTCTCGGCATTGATTCTGAGTGTCTTGGTTCTAGTACCAGATGCAACGATGGTTGACGCATAATTGGTGTGGTTTAATACTTCCAATTCACCAATTGTTTGTCCAGGTGAAATCATCCCTGACATATCTTGATTGCCCATACTTTGGCTGACTCTCGCCTCACCATCAATTAAAACAATCAAGTCATGGGCAGGTGTACCCATCCGGCAAATTTCTTCTTCGGGGCGATATACGCGCACATGGCTATTTTTCGCCAAATCAATTAAGACGTTGGCTTTTAAACCAGAGAAGAAACTACTCTTATACAGCCACAACAGTTTTTCTAAGGTACCTAAAGCGTCCGCAATGGTGTCTCCTTGTTGGGCTTGCATTTCCCACTGCACCAGAATCACGATGTCGTCACCACTGCTGAAGCGGACAACATCACCTTGTTGGAGTTGTGTTTGCTGGTCAAAGATTTGTGTCTTACCAATCCGCAGACCATTGCTACTACCCAAGTCTTTCACACTCACGCCTTTTTCATCTACATAGAAGATGGCGTGTTGGCGAGAAACGCGGTTATCGGAAATGATAATGTCGTTGCCAACTTCCCTTCCGACGCGCACTGTAGACTGTTGAAATACTCGTCTTTCCACACGTCCCATGATTTTGATTTGAGCAATCATGGTCGGGACGGTGGTTTTGCCGTGGGGTTGTCCTTGACCCAGAATCCTTTCGGCTGTTTCAATCACTAAACTCTCTTTGATGGTCTTTGTATCTAACAGCTGACGGGCTTGTTGAAAACCCAGACTGGGATCAATTTGATGTAGCGCATACAAACTGGCTGCTTGGACTAAGGGATCGATGTCTTGTAACAGTTGCATTAAGACATCAATAATCACATCAGAACGTAAAGCAGGTTCGGGGATTTGGGTAGGCGCGACGATGGAACTCCAAGTGGCGGTGGTGGGAGTAGCATTGCGAGTGGCATTATTGTTACCCGGAACGTCGATTTGGGTATCGGCGATGCCATTATTAAAGTCTGTTGTTAGGGGAACTGATTGGGTTACTAGGTCTTTGGCTTGACGTAAGGCAGAGATTACTCTCATACTCAGACGGGACATCCATCTGGACTGCTCTTCGTTAGACCGCAGAATTTCTCCGAGGATGTTGGCTGCTAGTACACCAATGGAACGAGCAATATCCAGGGCTTCGGGGGTATCTCCTAAAATTTCTAGGATGCTGAGTAACTGGGTAACAATCAGTTTTTGTTTTTCTTGGACTGCTTGGCGCAGCAAGAGGTAAACAGGTGCATGGGGATTGGAAACTAAGTTTTGCAGGGCTTGATAACGAACAGCTAGGTCTTGTAGTTGCGAGAGTAGCTGTTCTGCTGTCCGCAGCAGTGCGCCATCTTGGTTAAACATTTCTGCCAAGACTTGTTCTTGTTCGGCAGATGTGATGGCATATTCTTGGCGCAAGCTCATAATTTGCTTTTGTTTGCGCTCAAAGGCATCTGCTAAGGGTGTGCCTGTTTCTACGAGTTCTTGGATGACTATTTCGAGGGCGCGGCGATAGCTATCAATCCGCAGTTGGTTCTCCCGGCTGAGTTGTCTTTGGGGATCAAGGAGGGAGGGGTCTTCAACACCGAGTTCAGCGAGGACAGAGTAATGCTCTTCATCGCTGATGTTCAATTCTTTGCGGACATCTTTGAGAACTTCTAAGCTGTCGGCAGATTGGACGTTACCTTCTTGCAGGGATTCTTGCAATACACCTTTATAGACGCGCAGTCTGTCGGCTCGGTTAAAACCAGGCAGGACTTTGGCTAGAACATAGACTTCGTTGGGGAGGAGGTCTTGGAGCGATCGCCCTTCGAGGAATTTGCTCCAATCTACGGCGAGTTTGTTCAACTGGCGGCGCAAACTACTAGCCAAGCTCTCACGAGAATAGTTATCTCTGCTGCGGGCTAAACTTCTGTGTAACCACAAGCTGCTGACAAGGACGATGATGGCGTTGAGTACCAAAATCCCCCATTGGGGAAACAAGCTGATGTTGGGACGACCACCAAAGGAAAAGAAGACGTTAAAGGAGATAAATGTACACAACACAAAGCAGACGTGTAATATATCTTCTTCACTTACGTTTCTACCTTGGCGCTTGAGGAAGGCGCGATAAGCATTTTCTAGGGTTTGACAAATCAAGTAGCTGAGGGCAGCACAGATCCCAATGGTCAGAGGCGAAGCAATGATTTTGGGGATGGGAATAGCTTGACCAAAGATGTAAAAACCAGGGTTGAATAGGGTGCTTAATTGTCCTTCTTCATGTGTCCATGCGCCTGAGTAGTAGTAGTCCCAGTTGCCTGCATACAAGAAGTAGTAGAAGTAGAAGCCAAACATCAAGCCAAAATAGGTGTAGAACACTAATTTTTGGTCTGGTCTGGTAATGCCTTCCCAATAGGAGCGTTCGGAGTCAATATCTATACAAGGAGATTGACAGCTAACACAGGCACTTTTTTCGTTACCACTGGTATCTACTGACCGACACATGGATTGAGTGATACTTTGGGGCGGCTTGAGGTGAGCATCAGTACCTAATAAGCCTCTAGGGCCTGTATAAAACATCTGCACGGGAGCCATTGGGCAGAAGTATTGACACCAGCTTCTACCCTTGAATAAATAACCCACACCAATGGATGAGGTGATGGTGAATAGCAAAAACAGCGCCATTGCGGTGCGATCGCTATTCACAAACAAAATGCGGATGTTCAAGCCCAGGTAAAAGAGGAACATTTGCAGGTAGAGGTAATTCCTCCCTAACCAAGATTCCTTTTCTACTCCAGCTAGTTCATAACGCACGTTACCTGTGTCGGGATTGACAACTTTGCGCTTGCGTTGAATCCCCAAGGCGCGAGGAATTTGGGAGAAGAAATATAAAGGACAGATCCGCCGCCAGAGTTCATGTCCAAATAACACCAAAATCATGATCCCGATGGGCAGTACCATCGCCCAGAAGATCCGCGCTCCCATAGGATAGGGTTGTTCTGGTAAACACACACCTTGGACTGCGACGCAATCATCCGGATCGAGGTATCTCTCTGGGTGGAGATGAAAAGGACTGGCAGTATTACTGGGGTCAGTTAACCAAACTGAAAGGGGATCATAAAATAAAGAAAAGATTAATGTCAGCCAGCCGATCGCCAGCAGCCACCTGACAATGTGCATCTTTTTTTCTGAGACTTGACTAATCATTAGTTTGCAATTGCTATAAAGTTAGATTTTTACTCAGTAATAGTGGATAAAATTCCCTAGCCTAAGAAGTACAATTTCATAGAAAAACCTTCAGCTACTAATAGCTTGTATGCTCACATTGGCACACAACAAAATTAGCTGCCCAAGCAACTTGATATTTGATTGCTGGTAATTTGATTCACAGTGTAGTAATTATACAAATTGATGACAGTGCTGCTTGGTGAAGTTTATTTACTATGACGACTCCTAATATACGTACGTATGATGTTATAGGGTTTTGTGTGTCAGAAATTAAAAGTTTTCCTTAATCATTGTTTCACCACCGTAAAGTTTGTTGCTAGGGGTGATCAGTTAAGCTGACTAATTGATTGTGCAGCAAGGTACTAGAGGTTCTTGAGTAATTTCCTCTAAGCCTCCAGAACGTAACAAATCTTCCCAATCATTTTTAATTGTCAGGTCATCAGGACTAGATTTACGCAATTCACTCAGAATTGCTAAAGAATCTTCCCAAAATCCTGACAGGGCATACATGGCCGCTTGTTCTTCTGGTGTGACTTTCTTGATTTCCGATATCAGGGCAGCATCAGGAGTAATACGTTCAATTGAGCCAGAAACTACATAATCTTGCTGCCGATCGCTGCGATCGCAAATCACGGAAAAATCCCAGTGATAAGTTTTACCAACTTTTAAACTTGGAACATCAGGTTTTTCAGGCAAACTCAGGCTGACAATACCAGCTTTGCCTGGTGTTGGCAAGGTTTGTTGATACACAACATTATCTTCTTCATCTGACAATACCAGCTCCATAACTGGTGCAGATGTTTGCGGTACATAAAAGAAAAATGTCGGATGGGCAGATGTGGTTCTTTGCATCACATCCAAGGTAGGTGTGAGTGCTATTAAGCGTTTTTTCCCTGGAATACAAGCTTCGCCGCTTTCACTCAAACGTGTGCCACTGCGAGTTCCTCCCTGAATTTGCCGCGATGGTTTGCCCAAGTTTCGGGGAATGTAGGTAACATAAGTTGGTCGCTTGCTGTTGCCATTGCGGCGATCGCGGGCTATATAAATTTGGACATTATTCACTGCTGTGGTAGCGTAGCGATCGCCTGGTATTTCCTGGAGTGCTTGTTTAAAATAATTTAAAGCGGCTGAGTAATTGCGCTGACGAGTCGCACTGTAACCCGACTGCATATATTTGTTGTAGTTTGACTGAGCTTGAGCAATGTTATCAGGTGCAGCTACTACTTTATCGAAGCTCACAGGTAACAGAGAGCCAAGGATTAAGGTAACACAGACGCATCTTATCAGGAAAAACGGTTTCATAATCAATCCCTTCTCTTGGGCTTTACGGTATGTTCATACAACACAGATCAGTTGCATTTCGCATATTTATGCAAAATTTCATCTATTCTTGTTGACAATTTTCAGGGTGATCTGTGAAACTTCTAATTTGGTGCAATAAAGTAAGTCAGTATATCCTATTACAATTTCATCGGTAATTCACTACATTTGTGAAAGGTTAATATTATTTAGCTAGTTGTTATGGTTAGTTTTTACGTAAAACTACTATAATCTAGTTGCAACTTGCTTGTACATATTTTTATGCTCAAGATTAGTAACAAATATGTAAAGTCTTCATCCTAAATTTTTGTTAAGTTGCCCGTTTAATTTATTTACATTTACTGCAATTAAAGATATCACCAGAGCAGAATTCTGTACTGAGGATTCAGCACTGAGAATGGCCATAATTTCGGTAAATATTCTGGAGATAAAACTGGAGATTAACTACTAGAGAGACTTCTAGGAGAATACAACAGCGCCAAAATTTTCAGTCTAATGAGAATAGATAGCAAGAAAATCGGTAACTAGATGGCACTTAGCTCCAAATTTACTTTGCCAGTATCTCACTAATCAAGCAGCTAAAATCAAACTAAAAAGTATACTTTTTCCAATTAAAGGTAGGAATAAAAACGCTATCAAGCAACTTCATCAATTCCCCAGATAAAACTTGTTTATTTATTGCATAAAATTCTTACAATCGGTTGCATATTCACGCAATGCTGTAATGCTTTTAGACACTTTTTGCTTTGACGCTTGTGGCTCATTTACCCCAAACAGACTGCTATGAATAGTTCCAGAAAAATTAGCATCTCGGTTTCATTCATAATCTTGAATTAACGCGATGTGCGACTTATTCTTGAAACCCCTCTCCAAACCTCTCTCCGTTTCGGGGAGAGGCTTTGAATCTTGCTCCCCTTCCCTGGTAGGGAAGGGGTTGGGGGTTAGGTTTGAGAGAAAGTCGCACACGGCGTGAATTATTCTGAATCACTGGCAACGATGAATTAATAAAACAAATCGCTACAATTGGGATGCGGTAGGAAAGTATGAAAGTATGAGATTGATTTCTGAGCCAGCAATTCCGGTAAAAATCCAAAAAATGAAGGAAAGGGTAAGGTGGCGACATAGCAGTATAATCCAGCGCGGCATCGATCAGACTAGTATGGTAATTGACGATGGCAAAGATGATACTCCCGACTTTTCATTTTTGGTGATTGGGGATAGCGGGACAAAATCTCATTATGGACACCACCCGCAACGAGAAGTGGCAGAATTAATGCTGGCTCATCAAGATGATTGCCGTTTTGTGCTGCATACTGGTGATGTGATTTATGTGGTGGGTTCCCATGAATATTACCCAGCCAACTTTATTGAACCTTATCGTGAGTTTTTAGTGGGTGGCGAGAACCCCAAGAATATTGCTTACGATCGCATGATTTTTAACCTACCGTTTTTACCAGTTCTCGGCAACCATGATTATTATGATGTACCTTTTGTGTATCGCTGGTTAACAGGTAGCACACTCAGACTAAGGCGAATGCTGCGCTACAAAGATTTTGAAATTGGTTGGCATGGTTCTAATCAAGGAGATGCCTATGCACGCGCTTTTCTGGATTATTTAGCTAGTTTTACAGATCCAGAAGAATTAAATCACCATTTAGACCAGTATTATACAGGCAAAACCGACACTGGTCGTTGTTTGCGTTACATACCAGGAGAGTTTACCCGTGTACCTAATCGTTATTACAGTTTTCGGTATGGTGGTATAGATTTTTTCGCCCTGGATTCTAATACTTTTAATATGCCATCGCCCTTACCGACAACTCAAGCGGGTGAAATTTATCGTCAGGAGTTGCAAAAACGCCGCCAGGAAATCGATAGAGAAGAAGAACAAATTTTGGCAATGAGCGATCGCCTAAATCCTGATAACCCAGCCGATGCGGAACAACTCGATGACCTCAGTGCCAAATTAGACCAAATTAACGAAGTCAAAATTGACATCGAAAAACAACTATCATCTCAGCAGTCAGCAACAATTGATTTTGAACAACTAGAATGGTTGCGTGACAGACTCATTGAATCTTGGCATACCTCAGAAGTTCGTGGTAGGATTCTCTTTTTTCACCATCCTCCCTACGTCACCGAAGCCACCAAATGGAGTCAAGCCCAAACTTTGGCGGTGCGTCACCGTCTGCGTTGGGTATTAGAACAAGTCAAAGAAAATCTGGGTTCCTTAGTACAAAACCGTCCCATAGTGGATTTAATATTTAACGGTCACGCCCACTGTTTAGAATATCTCCGCACAACCGATACCGGATATGCCGATTCTCATATTCCTTGTATTATCTCCGGTGGTAGTGGTCGCCGTCCCCGCCGCCAGCGCGTTGAAGGAACAGAATTGCTAGAGACTTTTAGCGGACTTCCTGGTAGTCCCACTCGCAAAGTCGCCGAGTCACTGCTTTATGTTGGTCGCTCTGGTTATGGTTCGCAAACACGCTTACCTTATTCTTGCGTGCGAGTTGATGTTAAAGATGGTTTTCCACCTAAATTTATTGTTCGACCTTTAGTTGCAGAACGGGTGGAACAAAAATGGTATCAGCATGAAATGGAACCATTGCTGTTGTAAATGCTGATTAAAATCAGCGACTCATAGCAAAAATCTGTTCAGCCGTTAGCGGAATGTGCGGAAACAATAACGAATCAATTTGTTGCTGTCCTCGAAAT
Source organism: Nostoc sp. FACHB-190 (assembly GCF_014696905.1). Classification (NCBI taxonomy): domain Bacteria; kingdom Bacillati; phylum Cyanobacteriota; class Cyanophyceae; order Nostocales; family Nostocaceae; genus Nostoc; species Nostoc sp. FACHB-190. The sequence goes on along the minus strand of NZ_JACJQW010000026.1, from coordinate 6,392 downwards.
ATCTTTGGGGGTAAATACTCTCCATCTTCTAATTGATATATTGTGATCGTCGGTTGCTTAGGCGAACCAATAAACCGAATCCCACCAAAAGCAGCATCGTCTATAATTATGTACTCCAAAACACCCAAGTCTTCATATGCAGCCAGTTTTGTGAGATAGTCGTCCTTCCAATTGTTGCTAACAACTTCAATGATTCCTGGTGGTGGAATATATGCAGCCGCAGAACTAGAAATAGTTTTCATCCGTTGCCATTCTTCCTTTGCAAAAATGACAATATCAGCTTTGCGGCTTTTTTCTTTTTCTCCTGATGCTGTCTTCAGCCGCACCTGTTTAGATTGTCGAGATACATAGGGGAGGTTATTTTCTTGGCAATGATTTTCTAAATAGGCGCATAGTTGTTGAATCAAATCTTCATGATTAGCATTTGGTTCAGATAACGGCACAGGAATTCCATCCCATAGCTCAAATTCTCTGCCTGAACCATCATCCCAGGCAAGAAACTCTGTAAAAGTCAGTGGTTGTGTGATGGCGACGTACATCGTTCTCGCTCTATTGCTGACGGGTGCTTGAGTCAATGCTACCAAGATATACAGCTTTGTCGAGATTACCAGAAGGAATTGAAATGATGAGTGCGATCGCTAATACTTCTGGATCTTTAACTCCTGCTAATCCAGCAGCAAAAGCTGTTTGAAAGTCAATTGTCGGTTCTCTTCGTAAAACCCCTGTGACGATTGCTTGGTTCAAATCAGCATCGGCTTGGTAGCGAATAATCACGGCTCTACCTGCTGTCTTACTACTTTAGCCGCTATGAGTTTGTTATACAAATCAGGATCACTGGCTTGAAGAGGTTGAGGCATAAAATCAAATGCTGCTTCTTCTGCTGCTAAGTAAGCATCGATTTCAGCGCGATTCGCTAGATAAAACGCGATCGCTCCATAAACTTGTTCAAGTGTTAGCAACGGAAAAGACTGAACAATACTTTCAGGTGATGAGAAACACTATAACTGGCTTTGGAATGTACCACGAAGCCGACCAATGCACTTTCGACGGATTGAGAATCTGCGATGTCTTCGACGGGCTACGCCTACCCAATGGTGGACGGCGCATTTGTAGTTATTGGCGAACTGGGTCGTGCATCAGCCTGAATTTTTCATTGTCTTGCCTCAGACCTGGGTAAAAGCTTGAAGTATTGTTGCAACTCTTAACGTTTCACATACCAGTTTCTCTCTACACCTTGGTAGACTGAATTTTATACAAATTAATTATTGTCCTTTGCTGCGCCCAAGGAAAGTATTACCATTGACTTTCAGGTTAAGCAATCTAAACTGCGAAACCCGAAGGGCGTAATCAAGATAATAAAGACACTCGTGGCAATCAAGACATGGTAGATTCCCTCAAAAAACCAGGCTTTGAAGAAATACGGCCAGGGATTAAAGTCCCGGCAAAAGAAACCTTATTAACACCACGGTTTTATACTACCGATTTTGATGAGATGGCGCGGATGGACATCTCTGTAAACGAAGATGAGTTAATCGCCATCTTAGAAGAGTTCCGCGCTGACTATAACCGCCATCACTTCGTTCGGGATGCCGAGTTTGAACAATCCTGGGATCACATCGACGGGGAAACTCGCCAGTTGTTCATTGAATTTCTAGAGCGTTCTTGTACGGCAGAGTTTTCTGGCTTCTTGTTGTACAAAGAATTAGGCCGTCGCTTAAAAGATAAAAGCCCCGTCCTAGCAGAGTGTTTCAACCTGATGTCACGGGATGAAGCACGTCACGCTGGCTTTTTGAACAAAGCGATGTCAGACTTTAATTTGTCTCTTGACTTAGGGTTTTTGACAAAGAGCCGCAATTATACCTTCTTTAAACCAAAATTCATTTTCTACGCCACTTACCTTTCCGAAAAAATCGGTTATTGGCGTTATATCACCATTTACCGCCATCTAGAATCGCATCCCGAAGACAGAATTTATCCAATTTTCCGGTTCTTTGAAAACTGGTGTCAAGACGAAAACCGTCATGGTGACTTCTTTGATGCCATTATGAGAGCGCAGCCACAAATGCTGAACGACTGGAAAGCAAAACTGTGGAGTCGGTTTTTCTTGTTATCTGTATTTGTGACAATGTATCTCAATGATTTACAGCGCAAAGACTTTTATGCTTCCATTGGTTTAGATGCACGGGAATATGATATCTACGTCATCAAGAAAACCAATGAAACCGCAGGTAGAGTCTTCCCGGTAATGTTGGATGTGGAAAATCCAGAGTTTTACGATCGCCTAGATTTATGTGTTCAGAATAACCAAAAACTGAGCGCGATCGCTAACTCCAAAACACCTAAATTCTTACAATTCTTCCAGAAGTTGCCATTATACATTTCCAATGGTTGGCAGTTCTTGAAGTTGTACTTCATGAAGCCAATTGATGCCGCTTCGGCTCATGGCATGGCACGCTAGATTTATTAGATAATTTGATGGGCATGGTATTAGTTAATTAATACCATGCTTTTTTATGTTTCGTGTTTAGGGTATTCCAAACAATAAATTATCCACACTTCTATAGCAATCCTGTCTGAGTTGTGAAAAAATATTGTTTTTAACGAACCGCATAGACGCGGTAGCGGCTTCCCGCAGGGTAGGACGCAAAGGACACAAAGAAGGAAAACAAAGAGAAGAAAGAGAATTTCATAAATGATTTAGAATTCTATATCTACCTTGTCCTCCTTGTCATCCTTGTCTATTCTCAACAGACCAACCTTTATATATCTTCTCAACTTGCTTCGGTGCTTGGATTTCTGTAAATAACTGAATTGCTTGCTGAAAATACATTTGGCTGATATCAGTCTTGGCGAGTTGTTGATAAGTTAAACCTAATTGAAAATAAGCTTCTGCTAAGTCACATTTCGCGCCTATTTGCTCTAGGAGTTCGATAGCTGCTGTATGATTTATAAGGGCTAATTGATAATCTGTTTGTTGGCGATAAATTTCTGCTAAACTGTTTAATGTTTTTGCTTTAACTTGCATATAATGACCTGCTTCTGCAAAGGTCAATGCTTGCTGAAAAATTTGGTTGGCTTGAGATAAATTACCTAAATTGAGATATGTTTGTCCTAAAATTTGGATGAAATAAGCAAATCTTCCCGTCTTGAGTAATTTTTCATTGGCAATATTTTCATAAGCTGCATTGGCTAATTCATCAGCTACATTACAAAATCCTAAATAGGAATTAACTAATGCTAAACATACAGAGGCTTTTTCAGCCCAGCGATGATGTGCAGTATTTTGCGCTAGATAAATTACTTGTTGAAATAACTTGAGGGCGGATTCTAGTTCCCATAAGTCTATTTTGTAAAGACCAATGCTTAACAGTGAATCGACTTCTAACATTCGCAGATAATAGACTTGATGTTTATTATCTAACTGCGGGACAAGTGATTTTAGTGCTTGTGTGGCTAAATTGATAGTTTTTTCTTGACAGGCGATCGCTTGATTAATTTTACCATTTATCCAATACAAATCACCCAAAATATTGTATAATTCAATAATATTTTTCTCTGATTCAATATTGTTAATTACTTGATTAATTGCCGCCAAAATAGGCTGAATTAATCCCATCCGATATAACGTACTACCCAAAGGTAAAAACTGTTGCCATTGATTATTGCGACTTTTGAGAATAATTTTACCAGCTAACTCAAATTCATGAATTTCGATGTAATGATAGTATGCCTCTAAAGCTTGTAAAGCATCTTTAAAAGTAGCGATTTGTGTAACACTAGCTGTCCAAAATTCGGCGGCTTTGTGATTTGTAATTTCCCACTCATCACTAGTGCGTAACCGGGCGATCGCTTCGGCGCGAATTACCGGGTGTAACCAATATTCGCCTTGATTGCACTCTATTAACGAGCGATTTCTCAGGGAAGCAATAATTTGACGATGTTCAGTCGGAGGAACATCCCAAAGTAAACAAAACAGCCCTGGAGATGGAATCGTGGGGATATCTTGGTAGCGATAACAACCCAAACGGCACAGCAAACGATAAGCTTGAGCATCAAGGGCTTGTAGACGATTAATTTGACTAACGGCTAAATTTTTTAAATCGGTGGCGGCTAAAGGATCATCATGATTTGCTTGCCAATATAAACTCATATCACCACCAAAATCCTCCTGCATTGCACCGCACAGAATACCCATTGCTTTGGCATTACCGCCGTAAGTATGATGTATTTGTTGCAAAGTAGAAAGATTAATCGTTAACCCACGGTTGTTAAAAAACTTTAGCCAAGTGCTTTGATCTAAACCAGGAAGCCGATAATGATGTACATTCAACCCTGGTTCGCACAAGCGATCGCGGCTAGTAATCAAGGTAACAGACTGCACCCGCACATCAGCCAAAACCCGCAACAATTCTACATAGCTGCGGTGAGGTGCAATTAACTTTCCCTGCTGATCTAATGCGGGTTCTAAATTATCAATTAAAATTCCAATACGCCGATTATGCAGTTGGCGCTTCAATCGTCCTAATGTTACGCCAAACTCTATCCCTGGTTCTTCCCCAAAGTCTTGTTTTAACCATTCCTCTACCACTCGTTCCGCCGCAGTGATATTTTGGCTTTCCTTCGCCATTAATAATTCTAAAACCAAGTCAAAACCCTGGGTTTGTAGATATTGCTGGGCGAGAGTCGTTTTGCCTAAACCTCCCTCACCTTGGATGACAATTATTTTCGCGCCTTGGTTTACCAGAGTATTCACATGAGCGATCGCATCTTGTCGCCCAATAAAGTTAGTATCTTCTAACCTGGGGACAGTTTGTGGCGGTGATAATGACTCATTAATCAACCCTGATATTGCAGAAGTTTTTCTCAGAACTCGTTCCAAAGTAGCGCGACAATTACTTTTAGTAATCTTCTGTCGCAACACCTGAGACAGTAACTTCCATAACTGTGAGCCAACATCCTTAACATGTCCTTCTGTACAGCCGTAAGCATGGGCAATATCTAAATATTTTCTACCCAACCAAACCTGCTGAAGAATAACTTTCTGCAATTCGCTCAACCGTTCCCCAGTTTGAGCAGGAATAATGGTCTCTAACCATGCTAATGCTGCTTCAGCGTTCATTATGTAACGATGAGGGTAGTTAGATTCTAGAACTATAGATTACTCTACAATTCCCCTACCCCATTTTTCCGATAAGATTCGATGAATCCGACTTTTCATTTAACCTATCACTTGTCTAACCAAGCCTTTAAATCAGCCAAACTGGTAAAATCTAGCAATGCTTCGCTCAAATCTTCCAGAACAGGCAAAGGCAAACCAGCAATTTTAGAGCGCATTTCTTCCGATAATTCGCCAAACCGCTTGGTTAGCTGTCGAATAATCAGATTAATTGTTGCTGTTTCTGTCAGTTCTTCTCGAACTTCTTCTTTAATTTCTCGGTAAACTCTGGTTTCTTTGAGTGTAATTCCCAGCATTGACTCAACCTCCGTTCTGGTTAATTGTTCAAACTTGTACACCATAATCGTGAGAATTATCTCTATTATGGCGCGACTCCCTGGCTCTGTAACTTCTTGGCGAGTTCTGGTTAACAAATATCTCGCTTCTTCTGGTGCTTGATTTTCCTCTAGAGTTGTCAGCACCATCAACGCTACCCATATCGGTAAAGAGCGAATATTGCCTAATTCATTCAGATACACCCGATGCACTTGTCCACCATTGAGGAATGAGCGATGTGGATGAATGTCGGTTTGTTCGATATTGCGTGATGGATAAATGATGACTGCTTGCCAATCGCTGAATCTAGAACGGTTGCGGTAAAAATAAAGTGCAGATTCAGCAAATACTCTTTCGTAAAGCTGTTCATCTGTTTGGAACTGCACTTCGCAGAAGTAGACAACGCCTGCGCCTTGATTTTCTGGCGGGAGAAACACACCATCAATTTCAAATTTGGGTTCTTTGACGGCTACTGAATCAAATCGGTACGCTTCTGCATTGCTGGGTGGTGTTGCTAATAATTGAAATAACAGTGTAGGAGATTGTTGAAATAGTTTGTAAAATATTGAATCTCGACGCATACAGTAGTATTAGCCCTTTAAGTTCAATATTTTAAACTAAAGCTCTGATTTTTAAAGAATGAATATTGCTCAAGAACAGTTTTGCTTGAGCATTAACTACAGCTGCTTTATCTACCTATAGGACTCATATAGCAATCCTAAACTACTTATGAGAAAATACGGAGAAAGTAAGAAAGTAAATTATATAACAAGCAAGCAGTTGTGGTTATGTGGATACAGTGGTTAGAAGATTTTATCAAAAATAGTCAAGAACAACGTGAAATCAAGCGAGCTACAGCAGTCAAAATGCTGTTATATGGATATAAGCATGAAGAAATAAT